>CAIOKL010000273.1 GCA_903858915.1 uncultured Alphaproteobacteria bacterium
GAGATTGAATTATTTGCCAATACCGATAGAAAAACCAAATCTTTAAAACAAAAACTTGATGAACATTTGGTTGGAGTTTGCAAAAATTCTTTAAATATTGCTCAAACTCTAAGCCATTTTAGCGATCGCATGGATTATGCTTACGACTTAAAAAAATTACAAAGAAAAAGCCCAAAAGGCTTTGAATGGCAGGATAAGACGGTCGATAAAATCATCAATTTTAAAACATCGCTTAAAAATTCTAGCCACGAAAATTGTGGAAATTTTATAATCAATATAGCCAGCACGGGTTGCGGGAAAACCATCGCCAATGCCAAAATCGCTCAAGCACTCTCGCAAAATCATGATAATTTGCGATTTATTTTGGCTCTCGGGCTTCGAACTTTAACTTTGCAAACTGGAGATGTTTATAAAAATCAACTCAATTTATCAAGCGATGAAATCGCTATTTTAATAGGCTCGAAGGCAATTCAAGAATTGCACGAAAATAATAAAAATGAAGATGATATTTCAATAAACGAAGAATTCGGCTCCGAATCAATTGAGTCGTTAATTGATGAAGAATTAGATTCTTCGCAAGAATTAAATTTAGATTTTTTGGATGCGGTGATTCCAAAAAATCATCCACAAAAAAATAAATTGAAATCTTTTTTATACAAGCCGGTTTTAGTTTGCACCATTGACCACATTATGTCGGCGACCGAAACCATCAAAGGCGGAAAATATATTCTTCCCGCTCTTCGATTACTTTCTTCGGATTTAATAATTGATGAAATTGATGATTTTAACAACATTGATTTAATCGCCATTTCGCGTTTAATTCATTTGTCGGCAATGTTTGGAAGAAATGTTATGATTTCTTCGGCGACTATTACTCCATCAATTGCCGAAGGTCTTTTTAATGTTTATCAAGAAGGCTTTAAAATTCATGCAAATTTTCGTGAAAAAACTCAAGCGGTTTCTTGCGTCATAATTGACGAATTTAATAGCGAAATTGAGTTATTTTCTAGATCAAATTCTCAAGAAAATATTAATTTATTTAAAGATTTTTACACAAAATTTATTAATAAAAGAATTGCCAATATTAATCAACAAACTATTCGTCGCAAGGGCTTTATTGTTGATTGTAAATCCCTAAAAAATGATGATAAAAAAGATGAAAAATATTTTGAAAAAATTAAAGAAACCGCAATTGAACTTCATCAAAAACATCATTTTTTTCACCAAAAATTACAGAAAAAAATTTCATTTGGCGTCATTCGAATCGCCAATATCAACCCTTGCATTAAATTAGCAATTCACTTGCTCAAAACTAATTTACCCGACAATTTTTCAATCAAAATAATGCCTTATCACAGCAGGCAAATCATGCTTCTAAGACAAGATCAAGAAAAACATTTAGATAAAATTTTATGTCGAAAAGAACAAAATAATCAAGAGCCTCAAGCCTTTGAAGATTGTGTAATCAAAGAACATCTTCAAAGCACCTCGCAGGAAAATATTTTATTTATTTTAATTGCGACCCCGGTTGAAGAAATTGGCAGAGATCATGATTTTGATTGGGCAATTATTGAGCCATCTTCTTTTCGTTCAATAATTCAATTAGCGGGAAGAGTAAAAAGGCATCGCAACCATGTCGTTCTTGAGCCAAATATAGCAATTATGCAATATAATTTGAAAGGCTTAGAAGATAATAATGATGCGGTTTTTTCTCGCCCCGGATTTGAAAAAGATGGTAAAAAATTTAAACTCGAAACTCATGATTTAAAAAAATTAATTGATGAAGAATCGCTTAAAAATTCCATAAATTCAATTCCAAGAATTATTGAAAATAAACAGCTTGAGCCCAATAAAAATCTTATTGATCTCGAACATTTTGCTTTACGAGAATCTCTCACCAATTACGAAAAAAATGGACCAAATAATTTACAATCTTGGCTAAATCAATTTTGGTATTTAACCGCTCTGCCCCAGCAATTCAATCGCTTTCGTCAAGATATTTCTAGCGATGAGGATGATAAAATTTATTTAATCTACGAAAATGGCGAATTAAAATTCAAAAAACGCAATGAAGATGGCGAATTTAAAACCATAGAAAATCAATTAAAAATTTCTGTGTCGGATCTTGATTTAGAAAAATACAAATCAAGAATTTGGCTCGAAAGAAATTATCAAAAATTACTTGAAAAAATATATAACAATCACGAGAATCTCACAGAAGATTTAGAAAATATCAAAACCAATAATTCTAAAAGATATGGCGAAATTTGCCTTGGAAATTTTAATCAAGACCACGACAAAGGCTGGATTTACAGCGATTTCTACGGTTTACGAAAAAAATAAATTTTGATTTTAAAATTAAAACCAATTTGTAAAATTATAATCGATAAAAACCCTTAAACCTAAAATTTAAACCAAAAAATTTATGAAAAACCCAAAAATAAATTATATTTCGCAAATTAAAAAAATCTTAATTGATGCCAGAAAAAAATCTTATATAGCTATAAATAATTCAATGATTGAAGCCTATTGGCTAATAGGTAAAAAAATTGTCGAAGAAGAGCAAAATGGCAATGATAGAGCAAATTATGGTGAGGAATTATTAAAAAATCTTTCCACAGAATTAACAAAAGAATTTGGTAAAGGTTTTTCGATTACCAATCTACAAAATTTTAGAAAATTTTATGTAATTTATAATGATTGGCAAATAGATTCAAATAGTGAAAATTCGGAATTTCCAATTCAACAGACATTGTCTGCTAAATTAAGTTGGTCGCATTACGAAAGGCTCATAAGAGTTGAAAATAAAGAGGCAAGAGCTTATTATTTAACAAATTCAATTGAACAAAATTGGTCAGTTAGAACGCTGGATAGAAATATCTCAACCCTTTATTATCATAGATTAATTTCATCGCAATTAGAAGAAATAAAACAAAATAAGACTCGTCATGATGATGAATTTTCTTATCACGATAAAAATGATTTTATTAAAAATCCGACAGTTTTGGATTTTTTGAATATCCCCTCTGGCAAAAATTACACCGAGAATGAACTCGAACAAAATTTGATAGATAATATTCAACAATTTTTACTAGAACTCGGTAAAGGCTTTTCCTTTGTGGCTAGACAAAAACATATTAAAACCGAAACCACAGATTTTTTTATAGATTTGGTGTTTTATAACTATATCTTAAAATGCTTTGTTTTGATTGAATTAAAAACTCATAAAATTTCTCATCAAGATATTGGTCAACTTGATATGTATGTTCGAATGTTTGACGATCTTGAAATATCAAAAGATGATAACCCAACAATAGGAATTTTGCTTTGCACCCAAACAGATAGCGTTATCGCTAAATACTCGGTTCTCAAGGAAAATAAGCAATTATTTGCTACCAAATATTTGCCATTTTTACCCACAGAAGAAGAGCTTATTGCCGAAATTGAAAGAGAAAAATTAATTATAAAACAAAAACATGGCAAATAAATTTATGAAAAACCCAAAAGAATTATCAAAAATTTCAATTTTTAAAGGCAAAAAAATCCGAAAAACTCTTCATGAAAATGAGTGGTTTTTCGTTATTCAAGATATTGTTGAAGCTTTAACTGATTCAGTCGATCCCGCTGGTTATATAAAAGATATGAGGCGACGAGACGAAGAACTTTCCAAGGGGTGGGGGCAAATTGCCACTCCCCTTCCAATTCAAACGGAAGGTGGAATTCAACAAATAAATTGTGCCAACACCGAAGGCATTTTTCGCATCATTCAATCAATTCCATCGCCAAAAGCCGAACCATTCAAACGCTGGTTGGCAAAAGTTGGTTATGAAAGAATTCAAGAAATTGAAGACCCCGAACTAGCCACCAAAAGAACTCGCGCCCTTTACAAACTCAAGGGATATTCCGATGATTGGATTGAAAAAAGAATGCGTGGCATAGCAATTCGTGAAGAATTAACCGATGAGTGGAAAAATCGTGGCGCCGATGAGAAAAGAGATTATGAAATTTTGACCGCCGAAATTTCTAAGGCGACCTTTGGAATAACCCCAAGTGAATATAAAAAAATTAAAGGCTTGAAACGAGAAAATTTAAGAGACAATATGGATGATTTCGAATTGATTTTTACCATGCTTGGCGAAAAATCAACCACCGAAATTCACAAAACTGAAAATTCTTACGGCAAAGAAAAACTCAAAAAAGATGCGGGTCGCGGAGGCAGAATTGCCGGCATCGCAAGAACAGAATTAGAAAAAGAAATTGGCAGAAAAATTGTTTCCAAGAAAAATTTTTTGGCTAGAAAAAAAACAACCAAAATAAATAAGGGGAGTTAGGGGTATGAAACAAATAATTGAAGAGTTTTTAAACGAAAGAAAAGACTTGCGAATAAAGGGTAAAACCAAGGATTTTATAAAAAAAGAAAATAAGAATCCTGATGAAATTGAAATTCAAGAAATTATCAATAACGCTCAAATTGAATTTTCTTTTGAAAATTGGATCACTTCAAAATCTAAAAATGCTTATCAAATTAAAATTTCTACACATCCTTCAAAATTCAGCCATCCCGATGCAAAAACCTCAAACATTTATTTTTTTGGCACTCAAAAAAATGATGGATTTTTAAGGTCGGGAAACATCGATTCTGGATTTGATGTTTTTGGCAATGCCGCTCAAATGGATATTTTAAAATTTTTAAATCTATACTCTAATGACAAAACAATTTTAGATCACATTAAAAATCAAAGTGATGAATTTAAGGAGGTTTTTAATATTGAAAATATTGGTTTTGAAAAAATTAGAAATGATTTTTTATCGGTAATTGAAATTTCAAAATCTCAATATACATCAAGCAAAGTTAAGCAAATTTATTTTCCAATTGGTAAAAACAAATATCACAATTTATCAATTTTGACGAATTCATTTATTGCTTCCGAATTGAATAATAAAGTTAGAGAAATTAAATTTTCACAACAAACAAAAGAGTTAAAAAAATTAAGAAAAAATAATCAATTTTCATCACAAAAAATTGAAGATTTGTTAAATTTATTTAAAATTAGTTATGGTGGTTCAAATGCTCAAAATATTAGCTCCATCAACGCCAAAAACGCTGGCAAATTCTACCTCCTTCCCTCCTTGCCACCAATTCTTGAAAAACGCGATGTAAGACTTCCCAAAAATGATTTTTTTCATCAATCTCTCAATAAATATCGCTTTAAATTTCACTTCGAACAATTAGAAAAATTCATTCAAGATAAAAGAAATAACAAAAAAATTCGTGATTCAATTACTGATATTATTGGCTCCATAACCGATGATGTGATTAATGTAATTTATAAAATTCGTGATTTCAAAATCGGTTGGAGCGAAGAAGAAAATTATAAAAATTTATCCAAAAATCAAAAAATTTTACTCGATAATTTTCATCAAGAAGAGAGATATAGCAATGATGAATTTCTTGATGATTTTATTAATGATTTAGCTCGTTGGATTTTAAAATGTTATAATAAATTTTATCCCGACACCGCCAAAAATTTTGGCGATGATGAATTGGCAGGCTTTGAGAGAAGAATAAATATTAATTTACCATATGAAGTTAAAAAATCATTAAACCAAGATAAGGAGTATTTTAGATGAGAAGATTTATTTTAATTCCACACTTAAAAATTCACAATGCCAATGCCCTTAGTAGCCCTTTCACTATTGGCTTGCCAGCCATGACGGCTTGGCTTGGCGGAACTCACGCTTTACAACGCAAATTAAATCAAAATGGCTTTGAAGATTTGATTTTTAAAGCAATGGCGGTGAGTTGCCACAATATCGATTTACAAACTTACCAAGCCAAAAATGGTTACGATTCTTCGTTAATTTTAACCAGAAATCCACTTGATAAAGATGGCAAATCGCCATCAATTATTGAAGAAGCAAGATGCCATCTTAAAGTTTCGCTATTGATTGAATTTAGTGGGGCGGATGGCGAAGAAATTGAAAAATTAAAAGATAAAATTCCTAATCAATTACACAAAATGAAATTCGCTAGTGGCGATATTTTGGATTTTAGAAAAATCGAAATTTTATATCTTAATGAAAATGGCGATGACTCGATTCAACAATTAAAAAAAATCACCAATAAATTAATGCTCGGCAATGTTATTATTTCAAGAAATGATTTAATGAAAGAGGCTATGGAGCAAGGTCAAGACGCTCTCGACGCCATGCTCGATTATTTAAAAATTTATCATCAAGTTGAAAAGGATGATAAAGAAAATATCGAAAATTCTGTTTTGCCAAATGATAAAAATCTTGAAGATAAAAAAGTAAAATGGAAATCTTATCGCAAAAGTTCAGGCTGGCTGGTACCAATTGCCGTGGGCTTTCACGGCATTTCTGAAATTGCCGAAATTGGTGCGGTAAAAAATCAACGCGATCCCGAAACACCGCATCGCTTCGCCGAAAGCGTTGTTACTCTAGGTCAATTCATTATGCCTTATCGCATCACCGATATTGATGAAATGCTGTGGAAATATGAATATCAAGCAGAAAATAATTTATATTTATGCAAAACTTTAAAAACTTTTAACAATCTAAACAAAAACAAGGAGCAAAATGTCTAAAGAAAAAATACCAAGCGTTTTATCGTTTGAAAAAAAATTAGTGCCGTCAGATGGCTATTTCTATGGTGCCAAATGGAATGAAATAAATTTTGATAATCTTCAAGAAATCAAAAAACAACCTTTAAAAATTGTTGAAAAATCGGTGCGAGGAGTTATTGGAAATCGATTTAATTCAAAAGATGCCAAGGACTTTGAAAAAGATCCAAGCAAGCTTGATGCAAAAGTTGAAAACGCCAATTTACAAACCATCGATTCTTGTTTTCTCGGAGAAAGTCAAGATACTTTAATCATGCATTTTACTTTAAAAATTTTAAGCGGTTTGGAAAGTCCTTGGGTGTCAAATGGCAAAGAATTTAATATTTTATATCCGCAAATTATTAAAAAATATCGCGACAAATTTGGCTTTCATGAATTGGCCAAAAGATATGCCATTAACATTGTCAATGCCCGTCATTTATGGCGTAATCGGGTTGGCGCTGAAAATATTAAAGTTCTAATTAAAATAAATAATCAAGAAAATATTTTAAAATTTGATGCTAAAAAATTTGATTTGAAAAATTTTGATTATTCGCCAGAAGGAGATTTAAAAACTTTAACCGATCATATTGCCAATGCTCTTGCGGGCGCTAATGAATATGAAGATAATGCGTTAATTTTAGATATTAATGTTTTTGCTAAAGTTGGAACCGCACAAGATGTTTATCCTAGCGAAGAGCTTGTTCTAGATAAAGGAAACTCAAAAGGTAAAGGTGAAAAAAGTAAAATTTTATACAAAATTAAAATCAATAATGACGACGAAATTGCAGGAATGCATTCGCAAAAAATTGGCAATGCGTTGAGAACAATTGATTCTTGGTATCCCGAATTAAATGACAACGGCAATAACCCAATAGCTATTGAGCCATATGGCTCGGTCACAACTCTTGGTAAAGCATTTCGTAAACCAAAAGTCAAAAGTGATTTTTACAGTTTATTTGATAATTTATTTTTAGGAAAAACCTCGTTTGAAAATATGAAGGATGATGATTTACACTATATTATCGCCATTTTAATTAGAGGTGGAATTTTCGGCGAATCCGACAAAAAAAACAACGACTCAACCGAAGAATAATTTTATGAAATTTTATCAAGAAATTACAATAATTCCCAATCACGAGATTGATAAAAATTTTATCCTCGCCCGCCTCTTCTACCTCGCCCATCTAGGTTTGGTCGAGGTGGCGAAGATTGGCAATAATCCCAATAAATCCAATATTGCTATTGCCTTTCCTGAATATCAATATAGCGAAAATATTGACACTAAAAAAGACGAGGGCAATAAAAATACCAAAAATAAAAGCCCCGCCAAAAAAGGCTTTGGCATTATTGGCTCTAGGGTTCGCCTCTTCGCAAAAAATCGTGAAGATTTAGAAAATTTTAATGCAATGCAAAGATTTTCATCAATCATTGATTATGTAAAAATCACTGAAATTCTTGAGGTGCCGGCTTCTAAAATTAACTCTTACGCGGTTTTTATGCGTCACCAAGAAAAAACCAATCTGCAAAAACTTTCTAAAAGATATCTTGATCGTGAACAGAAATTATTGAATATTATAAATAATTCATCAGACCCAACAGAAATCACCAAAGCTCAACAACAATTAACTGCTCGCCAAAATCGCCGTCAAAACCTAGATATTAATCAATTTATTGCCAGCGAAGAATATAATAAAAAACAATTAGAAAAAGTTTTTTTGCCTTATATAAATGTTAAAAGCAACGATAAAAATTCCCCAGAAAAATTAGAAGAAAAATCAGGAGAAAAACCGCAAGGAAATCACCAAAATTATTTTAAATTATGGGTCAAAAAAATCAAAGTTTCGGCGGAAGTTTCCGGTGAATTTAGCACTTACGGCTTCGCCCAAAACCTTCATGGCAAAGGCTCAAGCACTGATTTAGCCGACATAAATCAATTGCCCACCATCCCTGAATTTTAAAATTTAACAAATGGAAAATCATTTTAATTCCACAGATTTAAAAACTATTTTGCACTCGAAAAGGGCCAATATTTATTATCTTGAAAAATGTCGCGTCCTTGTCAAAGATGGGCGGGTGGTGTATTTAACCGAAGAAAAAAAACAAAATTCTTACTACAATATTCCCATCGCCAACACCACCGTTATTCTTCTCGGCATCGGCACTTCAATTACGCAATCCGCAGTGCGTATGCTCGCTTCGGCATCGGTCTTAATTGGCTTTAGCGGAAATGGCGGAACACCCTTAATTTCTGGCAATGAAGTTGAGTGGCTTTGTCCACAAAGCGAATATCGCCCGACCGAATATTTACAAGGCTGGATGAGGTTTTGGTTTGATGACAACAAAAGGCTCGAAATCGCCAAAAATTTTCAAAAATCTCGCTTGCAATTTTTATTACAAACTTGGAAAAATGATCGCGATTTAAAACAAGAAGGTTTTATAATTAACGATGAAATTGAAAATTTATTACAAAATTTTTATCAAGAAATTGATTTGGCACAAAAGCCGGGAGACCTACTCCAACAAGAAGCTCTACTTACTAAACAACTTTACAAAATTGCCAGCAAAATTACTAAAATTGAAAATTTTACTCGCGAAAGAGAAGCCAGCGATTCAGCCAATATTTTTTTAAATCACGGTAATTATTTAGCATATGGCTTGGGCGCTACAACTCTATGGGTTTTGGGCATTCCTCACTCCTTCGCAGTAATGCATGGAAAAACCCGCCGAGGTGCTTTGGTGTTTGATGTAGCCGATTTAATTAAGGATGCGATTATTTTGCCTTGGGCGTTTGTTTGTGCCAAAGAAAAAATGCGCGAACAAGAATTTCGTCAGCAAATTTTACAAAAATTTATAGAACATAAAGCCTTGGATTTTATGTTTGAAGAAGTCAAAAATAATGCTTTAAAATTTTAATAATTTTTATGCCAAATTAATCTAAAAATTTAACCTCTTCTCTTAAAAAAAATTTCAATTTTTCAATTTATTTAAAAAAATCCTCAAACAAAAAATATTTTTAAAACATTGATTTTGCATTCTAAAATTTTTCAAATAAAATTAACCCAAATTTTAACCCAAATTTTTTTGAAAATTTTGAAGCCTTGAAAATAAAGACTCCGCAATATTATCAAAAAACTTTGGTTAAAAATCAAAAATACCTCCTACAATATTGATTTACCTCGATATTTCAAAAATATTTTCCTATAAGCTGCCGCGCAGGCAGCTTAGAAAGACTTATTTTTTTTCTATCTTCAATTTCTCTAATAAGCTGCCGCGCAGGCAGCTTAGAAACTTTACTCTTTCTAAGATAGAAAAAAAACTATATAAGCTGCCGCGCAGGCAGCTTAGAAATCGCATACCTTTCGA
>CAIOKL010000274.1 GCA_903858915.1 uncultured Alphaproteobacteria bacterium
ACCATCAATGAAGAATGTGTCAAACAAGCCGTAAAAACTGGACTTGGCATCAATGCAAAAATTAATTTAGTGTCAATTTTTGATCGCAAAAATTATTTTTATCCCGACTTACCGCAAGGCTATCAAATTTCACAATTTTCCGATCCGATTGTCTCTGAAGGTGCCGTCGAAATTACTTTAGAAAATGGCGACAAAAAAACCATTGCCGTTGAACGGATTCACATCGAGCAAGACGCCGGAAAATCAGTTCATGACCAACATCCGCAATTTTCTTTGATCGATTTAAACCGCTCGGGCATTGCCTTAATGGAAATCGTCTCCAAGCCCGATATGAATTCGCCTTTTGAAGCTTCGGAATATGTTAGAACCGTGCGCTCAATCGTCCGTTCGCTCGGCACTTGCGACGGCGATATGGAAAAAGGCAATTTGCGTTGCGACGCCAATGTTTCGGTGCGAAAAATTGGCGAAAAAAAACTCGGCACTCGTTGCGAAATTAAAAATTTAAACTCGATGCGCAATATCTCGCGCGCCATTGAATTTGAAGCAAAGCGCCAAGTTGAAATTTTAGAAAATGGCGGTGCAATTAATCAAGAAACTCGTTTATTCGATGCTTTAAACGGCGAAACGCGCACTATGCGCTCTAAGGAAGACGCCATGGATTATCGCTATTTTCCCGACCCCGATTTGCCGAAATTAATTCTTACGCAAGAATATGTCGATAACATCAAAAAATCTTTGCCCGAACTTCCGCAAGCCAAGAGAGAGCGCTATATTCGTGATTTAAAAATTCCTGAATATGATGCCGGAGTTTTAACCGCCGATGATGAAATCGCTGATTATTTCGAGCAATTAATTCAAAAACATGATGCCAAATTATGTACAACTTGGCTTACTGTAGAGCTGTTCGGACGCATGAACAAACTTGGCGTTAAATTTGAAGATTTAAAAATTTCTGCACAAAATTTAAGCGAATTACTCGACTTAATTAAAAGCGGAGAAATTTCTGGAAAAATCGCCAAAGATGTTTTGGATATAATGTTTGAAAGCGGAGAAAAAGCTCATAAAATCGTTGAAAGCAAAGGCTTGAAACAAGTTTCCGATCTCGGCGCTTTAGAAAAAATAGTTGACGAAGTTATTCAAAATAATTCAGAAAATTTTGCCAAATTGCAAGCTGGAGATGAAAAATTACTCGGATTTTTTGTTGGTCAAATCATGAAAGCCAGCAAGGGGCAAGCCAATCCACAATTAGCCAATCAAATCTTGAAAAAGAAATTGGAAAATTAAAGCGCAGTGCAATTTTAAAAAAATAGAAAAAATTTGGGAAGCCTTCAGAATAAAGAGTAAAACCATCTTTTTAGCCCACCATTTTTTTAATTATGCCGTTGCGGTTGACTTTCAGAAAATACCAAAGTAGCGATTTCAACAGCTCTTGGACTAATCCCTCCGTCCGGAACACCAATTGCAACATCACGATCACCTGCTCGCACAGGATCGGAGATTTCCCTAGTCGCGGGATTAATTTCTGCAGGTGGG
The DNA here is from genome assembly GCA_903858915.1 of uncultured Alphaproteobacteria bacterium. Classification (GTDB taxonomy): domain Bacteria; phylum Pseudomonadota; class Alphaproteobacteria; order Rickettsiales; family UBA1997; genus CAILUF01. The sequence continues at coordinate 1,534 of CAIOKL010000274.1, forward strand.
CTGGCAATTTGCGCGTCAGGTGAAACTTCCAATCTTCGTTGATTATAATTGATTACAAAATTCTTAAATTTTTTTTCTAAAAAATGCTCTCCAACTCTCAAAGCTCCAGAAATAAGTCCCGTTGCTAGACTAGTAACAAGAAGCTCTGTATATGATGATGATTTTTCTTCATCTTCGCGTTCTTTGCCCATAATTATCGGCAAAATTAAATTGCCCACAATGTAAGAAGCCATAACAAAGGCGGTTTGTTTTAACATTATTTTCGAAGGCCGGTCTTCTTCGTGATTACTTTCCAAATTCATTTGCAAAGACACCGCTTTATCGGCGAATTTAAGGGCAGTCGAGCTTAATGGCAATATAAGGTGATTAGCAATCGAAGAATACATTTCTTCATTATGAAGAGATACATTAAATCGAGTCATATTTTCTAGGGTTGAGGAGAATATTTTTTTAAAATCATCTTCTTCCGCTCTATAAGCTCCCATGTAAAGCATCGTGCCTAGCATTCTTGCGCCAATCGCGATAGCTTCAATTCCACCTTGTCGCAATATTGTATTGCTCATTTGAAAATGACAAACATCTTTTAGCTCAGGAAATGGAGAAAAAGCTTCAAAACAATTCATTTTATCCATTTCTAAATATTTAACATGACCATTTTTATAAGTGCTGATCTGATTACTAATTGCTATCGCGAGACCCTGCATTATGGATGAATTTTTTATTATCTCGGCTATATTTGGATTTGAAGATTTTAAACCATCTATATCAAGCAAGGAATTAGCGGATAAACTTTCAACATAATCGACATTAATTTTTTTGCTATCCACAACCACCCCTTCCCGATAATTTCCAAGAAATATATCCCGCTCTGAACCAACTAGATCTATAGCATACGGCGAAACCCAATAATTCGGACAGTCCTTTCCATCTTTGCTTAAAGTTTGAAATTTAAAAGCGCTTGATGGGTGCGATAAAACGCCAGATAACAAACTATATTTTCTAGAATCATAGCTTTTACCCTTTGCGGGAACTAAAGGATGGATATAAAAAATTGTTTTAAAATATTTTACTTGCGAATCGCTTAACTTATTATGATCTCCAAATTGCGGACAAGTTAATCCCGAAAGAGATTCAATCGCCAAATTATCGGCGTTTGAAGGCGCATCAAAAACAGGATTTACAATTAATTGATCAGGTTTATCAACAAAATTTCGACCAAAAAGAAGTCGCTGGGGGGTAAAATAATTTTCACCGATTTTAAAGGTTTCCTCCTTAAGAATTTTTAATGCTTCCGGCCAAAAATCCTTTTCAGAAATTTCGATAGCTCCTTCAATTGGGCTTGTTTTTTTTATTAAAAAATCTAACAGTTTAAATCTTTTTTCTTCGTCAATTCCAAGTTTATCTTGGAATTCTTCGGCAATTTTATCAAATTTTTCTTGAAAAATTTTTGGGTTTTTTTCTCCAACTAGAGGAATAATTTTTTTTAAAAAATCATCTTGAGGGCCTTGTGATAAGCGTTCTTTCATGGTTTAAATATTAAATTTGAATAATTTTTTAAGTAAAATTCGCCCGTCGCTTGCTTTAGCACATAAGTGTCGCTTGCTTTAGCACGACCAGATAATAAGTGTCGCTTGCTTTAGCACGACCAGATAATAAGTGTCGCTTGCTTTAGCACGACCAGATAATAAGTGTCGCTTGCTTTAGCACGACCATATAATAAGTGTCATCATTTAAGAGTAGAAGATATTATTATTCAATACCGCGCGCCCTTTTCATCTTCATTACATTTTTTTGTCTCTCTTCTTCTTGCGCTTGCGCGATTATCTCTTGCTCAAGAGCGTCAATCACTTCATAAAATTGTTTTATAGCAATTTCATTATCAATAATTTTACCCCCTTCTTTGGAGTGATTAAACACTTCTTCCATAATTGCAATATCTTCGAATGATGATGAGAGTAGTCTTATCAGCGGTTTGTGATTTGATAAATCAAAATTTGCAACCATTGAATCATCGCCGAATTTTAATAAAAATTTTCTATCTTCTTTTTTAAAATAATTAATTAAACGCAATTCTTCATCTTTTAATTTTAGAGATTTTTTGATATCATCGCTAACATTAAAATCCGATAAAATAAATTTCGAAGAAACTTTTTGAGAAATAAGTGCGAGTAGGTTTTTGTTATCTTCTCCGCAACTTTCCGAATCAAAACAAAAAATCGCGACACAATTTTTTAATCTCAATCTATCGAGTAAATGGACTATTTTATCGGTAAATATTTCATTGCTTAACAACTTGTCGGCGTCTTTAAAGACAATGATTGACGGCGTCGATTCATCAAGCATATTTTCAATTTTATAAAGAATATAATATAAAATCGGAACTAATATAAAATCTTTGTCGGCATATTCGCTTAAATCAAAGCCCATCGTGCGATCTGCCCAATTAATCTCTTTGTCATAATCAAAAATTTTCACCAATCCACTATCTTCCCAAAATTTTAAAATCTCGTAAATTTTTCTAGTTTCCTCATTGTCGAATAATTTTATTGCTTCGGCAAATTTTTCGCATTTATTTATCAAAATTTTATCAACAATTTTTGAAATATTTTGAATTTCAATCTCAGGAATTTCTGATTTATATCGATATAAAAGTGAATAAAAAAATTCATTTAAAAATTTACGAAAATTTGGATTGGTATTTAGAGCGAGTAAGTTAATTTTTAAACAATTTTTTTCTTCGGGATCGGAATATGATAAATCATAATAAAAACCGCCCAACATATTTATAAAATTTTTAGCTTTATTGTCGAAATCAAAATAATAAATTTTATTTTTGAATCTGCGCGCTTGTGCTAAAATAAAGTTGAGAAGAACGGTTTTGCCACTTGATTTTTTACCAAAAAACATGCTATGCCCTTGATCGCCGTCATGAAAACGAAAAAAATAAGGCGTGTTAGTTATGGTTTTAAATGTGGTTACCGCCGGTCCCCAGTAGTTTCCTCTAATCGCTCCCGAAGCAAAACTATAAAGCGATGAAAATCCGGCAATTCTATAAGAATTTATTATTTTTTGTCGTTTCAAAAAGCGAAAATTAGCGGGAAGTTGCGACCAAAAACAATCCTCCATAAAAATATCTTCGCGCACTATAACCATGCCCAGCGATTGAAATTGTTCACTAATTAATTTTACATCCTTGTTCAATTCTTCGCGAGTTTTGCACACAATCATAAAAGTGGTTTGGAGCTTTCCGTAGTCAGTCGCCGTGCCGTCAACACTTTCAAAAAAATTGGTAAGCCCGATGATGTCGCGAAATGTTTGATCATTACTTACTCTTAACATTTTATCTTGATATTTTGCAAATTCTAATTCTGATTCGCGATATGAAAAATCAAATGATTGCGATATCACGAATTCGAAAGGCATTTGCAAAACTTTATCGAGTAATTCGGTGGTAATTTCTGAATATTCTTTGAGCGATAAAATCGCTGAAAAATTTTTTTCTTTTCCAGAAATAACTTCGATTTCATTGCTTCCGAAAGCAATTTTATTTGCCGATAATTCGCTAGAAATATCGAGCGCCGAAAGCGGATAATGTTTTTCTTGAAGGTTGCAAATTTTCCCCAAAAAACGCATTTGTTCAGAATATAAAACACCTTCCCACTCCTTTATTTCCAACATTATTGCGCCATAATCAGATATCGCCGATAATATTCCCGAAGTAACATTTGTTAAAGATTCTGAAGATTTTTTAAGAAAATTTTGATGTATTTTTCGAGTACTTCCTTTGGAAAATGAACCGATCAAAGATTTAAAATTGGTAATCGAAGTGTCGAAGCCCTCAATAATAACGGTGATGTAAAGCTCGTTAACATAATCATTTTGCAAATTATTTATTTCTTCCCAAGTTTGATTGATTTTATTGGAAAAATAATCATTAAATTCGCCATCGGGAGAAATATTTTTTTTGCGCCGAATGGTGTTAAACCACAAAGCAAAATTAGTTTGCTTAATATTGTCGCGAATCGCGTCGCGAACTGCTTCGCGAAGCGGAATTAATTCGGCATAAACGGAAGTATTGCTAAATCCGGAAATTCTAATTATCTGCATTAATTCACCATTTTTTGTTAAAATGGTTTTTTTATCATAATGAATTGTGTATGGAATAAAATCTTCGTCTGGATTGTTTGCCAGAGCGACATTATTGCTACTTTTATTTGAGAAATATTTTACCGCAAGCTCGAGTACAGGTTTCATTTTTGATAATTTTTATTTATTAAAAACAGTTTTTTAATAAGTTTTACTTATAAAATATTTTATCTTTTTTCAATCGAAATAAATTCACGCTTAGCGCTTCCGGTATATAATTGACGCGGTCTGCCGATTTTAAAAGCTGGATCTTCAATCATTTCTTTCCATTGTGAAATCCAACCCGCCGAACGCGCAATTGCAAAAATTACCGTAAATAAATTGCTTGGAATTCCCAAAGCTTTGTAAATAATTCCCGAATAAAAATCGACATTTGGAAAAAGTTTTCGCGATACAAAATATTCGTCATTTAAAGCAATTTTTTCAAGCTCAACCGCAATATCAAGAAGCGGATCTTTAATGCCAAGTTCGCCCAAAACCTCATCGCACGCCTTTTTCAAAACCGAAGCACGCGGATCGTAATTTTTGTAAACACGATGTCCAAATCCCATCAAGCGGAATGGATCATTTTTATCTTTGGCGCGTTTAATAAATTCAGGAATTCTATCGAGCGTTCTAATTTCTTGAAGCATTTCAATCACCTCTTCATTGGCTCCGCCGTGAGCTGGACCCCATAATGAAGAAATGCCAGCCCCAATGCAAGCAAAAGGATTCGCACCCGACGAACCCGCCAAGCGCACGGTTGAAGTTGAGGCATTTTGTTCGTGATCGGCGTGCAAAACGAAAATCATTTCCATGGCCTTAACGATGGTTGGGCTTACCTTGTAATTTTCAGTTGGTTTTTCAAACAACATTTGTAAAAAATTTTCGGCAAAACCGAGGTCGTGTTTTGGATAAATAATCGGCTCGCCGATTGAATATTTATAAGCCATTCCCGCCAAAGTTGGCATTTTGGCGATGATTTTATAAACGACATCGAGACGACCTTCGGGAGTTGTCAAATCCATAGTTTCGTGATAAAAAGCCGACAAAGAAGCCACCGCTCCGACCATAATCGCCATGGGATGCGCCTTACGCGGAAAGCCTCTCAACAATATATTGATTTGGTCATGAACCAACATATTGCTTTTAATATTTTTACTAAAATCTTGATATTGTTTTTGATTCGGCAAATCGTGGTTTAACAACAAATATGCCACTTCTAAATATTCGGCTTTTTTCGCCAAATCTTCAATTGAATAACCGCCGTGACTCAACACGCCCTTATCGCCATCGATGTAAGTAATTTTTGATTCGCACGAAGCGGTTGATAAAAATCCAGGGTCGTAAGTGAACATTCCACTTTCTTTGTAAAGCGCTGAAATGTCGATAACATCTTGCCCAATCGAGGCTTTTTTAATTGGAAGATTTATCTCTTTGCCATTTGGTAGAGTAAGCTTGGCGAAATCTGGCATAATAATTTTAAATTTGAAATTTGAGGTATTTTATAATACAAAATAAAACTAAATTTCATCACTTGCAACAACTCGTTATGAAAATTTGAAAATTTATTTTTGAGTTGGTTTTATTGTAAAAAATAAATTTAATTTTTTTCGTAGAATTATAACATTGGCAATTTAAAATTGAGAGAATTATTAACCAAAAAATAAACCCGAATATGAAAAATAAATTAAAAATTTTTGAAGAAAAAAAAGTGCGAAGCGTTTGGAGCGAAGAAAAACAAAAATGGTTTTTTTCGGTGATCGACATCGTCGCAATCTTGACGAATCAAGATGATTATAAAAAAACCAAAAGCTACTGGTCCACTTTGAAAGAAAGGCTAATTAAGGAGGGAGGCGAGTTGGTCACAATTTGTGACCAACTGAAAATGATGTCTGCCGATGGAAAATTTTATAAAACCGATGTTGCCGATACCGAAACTATTTTTCGCTTGATTCAATCAATTCCAAGTCCTAAAGCTGAGCCGATAAAAATGTGGCTCGCTAAAGTTGGCAATGAAAGAGTTAATGAATTAGCCGATCCAGAACAATCAATAAATCGCGCTCGACAAAATTGGCAAAAATTGGGACGAAGTGAAAAATGGATTGCCCAAAGAATGTCGGGGCAAGAAACCCGCAACAAACTTACTGATTACTGGAAAAATGCCGATGTTAAAGAAGGTGATGAATTTGCAATATTAACCAATATAATTCATCAAGAATGGACGGGTTTAAATATTTCTCAACATAAAAAATTAAAGAATTTAAAAAGCCAAAATTTACGCGATCACATGAATGAAGCGGAATTAATTTTTACCGCTTTGGCTGAACTTTCAACTCGTCAAATTGCTGAAACGCTAAGAGCTAAAGGCTTTGAAGAAAATAAAATTCCTGCCAAAAAAGGCGGTAAAATTGCTAGTGATGCCAAATTAGCTTTGGAGCAAAAAACTGGCAAAAAAATTGTTGATGGAAGTAATTTTTTATCTCCAAAAAAATTAAATAAAAAATTGAAATGACTTTTTTACAAATAAAAAATAAACCAATTTCGGCAACAAAAATCGTGGTGGCGATGTCGGGAGGCGTTGATTCATCAGTGGTGGCGTGTATGTTGCACGAGGCGGGTTATCAAGTAATTGGCATCACTTTACAACTTTACGATTTGGGCGAAGCCTTGAAAAAAAAGAATGCGTGTTGCGCCGGCGTCGATATTTACGATGCCAAAAAAGTTGCCGAAAAATTTGGTTTTCCGCATTATGTTTTGAATTATCAAAATGCCTTTCAAGAAGCGGTAATCGATGATTTCGCCGATTCATATTTGCGCGGTGAAACGCCGATTCCTTGCGTAAAATGCAATCAAACCGTCAAATTTGGCGATTTATTGCAAGTGGCACGCGACCTTGGTGCAGATGGCATGGCGACGGGTCATTATGTGCAAAAAATTGTTAATTCCGACGGTAAATCCGAACTCCATAAAGCCGTTGATAATGGCAAGGATCAAAGTTATTTTTTATTCGCCACCACTCAAGAACAACTTGATTTTTTGTATTTTCCGCTCGGCGGATTTGCCAAAGAACACACCCGAAAATTGGCGGAAAAATTTGCTCTCGAAGTCGCCAATAAACCTGATTCACAAGATATTTGCTTCGTGCCGAATGGCGATTATGCTTCGGTGATAAAAAAGCACCGCCCCAACGCTTTCAAGGCTGGAGAGCTTATTCACATCGAGACTAAAAAAGTTTTAGGAACGCATGAAGGCATTATAAATTTCACTTTAGGACAACGCCGTGGACTAGGAATAGCATACCCTCACCCGCTTTATGTCATCAAAATCGATCCACAAAATAATCAAGTTTTTGTCGGCGAAGAACATTTTTTAGATCAACAAATTTTTACGATTCGCGATTGCAATTGGCTTATCGATTTACCCAAAATTGGTGAGAAATTTGAAGCCGAAATTCGCATTCGTTCAAGTGCCAAAGAACATCCGGCTACGATTGAAATTTTGGACAAAAATCGCGCCAAAATTACCATGAAATCGATGACGCGTGCTATCACGCCAGGGCAAGCAGGAGTAATTTATTTCAATGATCGCGTGGCTGGTGGCGGATGGATTGAGAAGATGGATTAGGCGATTAAAAATGCCATTTCTGACATTGTGATTTTCAGGAAATAATTTTGTGAATTTTAAGTGATTTAGTCAGCTCTTCATAATTTTATTATTAATTAAAATCATGAAGAGCTTCGGTGGCTAGTGCCAATTTGTGTAAGTAAATTTAGTTAATTATTTTTTTTTGTCAAACAATTTTTTTTATATGCTGATAACCTTGGTAAGTGAATGTGAAAAGAAGGCTTTACTTAGAACCAGAAGGGTTCTTGATGCTTTTGCTAATCGCATCGGCGAAAGAACTTGGCAAACTATTATCACCGAAGAAGGCTTAATTACCGTTAAAAATTTATTAAAAAAATCCGCCACCAAAAGCACCGCCGTTTCTTGTCATTGGCATCGCTCTCGGAGTCGAAGCGAATTATTATGGATCGTTGGTAATCGTGATAAATTCAATGATGAAGGTTGCGTTGCGGTGAATTGGACGGATTCAAATCAATTAAAAAATGAATGGCAAAATGATTGGAAATATCTTCCCGTTGTAAAATCATTATCGGCATTATCCGCCCTACTCCACGATTGGGGCAAAGCTTCGGCAATTTTTCAAAAAAAACTCAAACCAAATTCAAAAAAAATAATCGATCCACTGCGTCACGAATTTGTTTCGGCAATTTTATTTTCAATCTTCGTCAAGCAATCTGGCAATTGCGACGCGGATTGGTTGACAAAAATGTCCAACGGTGAAATTAACGAAAATGAATTGAAAAAATTTGTTTCACAAAAAAATTTTAATGCCGTTGGAAATAATATTTTTGAAGGCTTGCCAACCATTGCAAGTCTAGTGCTGTGGCTTATTTTATCACATCATAAATTACCTTATTTAAAAGAGAAAAATCAAAGATTAGCTTTTGAAGATAGCGAAAAAAATTATTCTTTCTCGGCAATTTTAAAAATTATAAAATCATCTTGGGGCTATGAGAATGTAAGCGAAATAGCTCTTGATGAATGCTTTAATTTTTCCAAAGGATTGCTTACAAATTCTAGCGAATGGTTGAAGCAAATAAAAAAATGGAGTGCGAAAATTTTACAAGAAGAGCAAAAAATTATCGAACAATTTAATAATAATTCAATCCGTTTAAGCCTTTATTTATCAAGGCTTTGCTTGATGTTGGGCGATCATTTTTATTCTTCTTTGGAAAAAAATAATGATTGGAAAAGTGAGATTGAATTATTTGCCAA
>CAIOKL010000275.1 GCA_903858915.1 uncultured Alphaproteobacteria bacterium
ATTAATCACTTTATTTGCGTCTTGAGCAATATCTCGAGCTAAATTTATTTTAAAAAATTGCTCGATTTCTCCGCCATTTCCATCAAAAATTTTTATTTTAAAGTTTAAGGATCCATTTCTTGGAATTTTAGTTTCTAAAATCCCAATTTCTTGATTAAAATTTAGCCAGTTCGGCAATTCTTTAAAACCCGCCAAAGATAGATTGAAATTGATTTTATCACCGTCGACATCTTGAAAATATTGATTGAAATCAATTTTAATTTCTTGATTAACTTTAAAATAAAAATCATTTATGAATCCTTCAGGTTTATCATTTTCCCGATTAAAATAAACTAAAATTTTTTGACTTTTTGAATCCTGATCAATGATTTCAATTTCATCAAAACCACTAAAATTATTTATGACATTATAGGTTACGATTGGAGAAATTTGGTCAACAATAAAATTACCATTTCGACTATTAAAAGTTAAATTTTTCAACTGTTTTTTATTATCAAAATTCTTTTGAAAATATTCCTCATTTAAAATAATTTCTTGATCTTCTGTAAAAATTAAAAACTGCTTTGGAATGTTTATTTTAGAGCCATCAGCAAATTCTATTAAATCAATTTTTGGATTGTCAATGAATTGATTTTCAATAATAATTTTATTATTTTTTTGTTTATCGGTAAAAATTTCTAAATTATTTTCGACTCTTGCAAAAAAAAGATTTTCTAATTTTATGGCACTTGAAAATTTTATTGAATCTGTAATGTCGTTGCCATTTTCGATAATTTTATCAACTCCATTATTTTCATCGAAAAAATAAATATCATTACTTCCTCCGCCGGAAATCAAATCATTGCCAAGACCGCTATTTATATGGTTTGAACTACTATCTCCAATAATTTCATCATCAAAATTTGTAGCTAAAATATTTTCAACTTCTCGTATAATTATTTTAGAATTTTGTTGATTTTTTTGAATAAAATTATTGCTTAAATCAATTTTTATTGCGCTGGAAAAATTATTAAGATTGATTTGGTCAATTCCACCTCCACCATCTATTTCCTGATTATTTTCTCCACAAAAAATTATATCATCGCCCGCTTCTAAATATATTTTGTCGGCACCAAGATGCGCGTCGACAATGTCATTTCCATCCCCCGCATAAACAATATCATTACCCAGACCGCCATTAATAAAATCGTCACCATTTCCACCAAAAATCTCATCATTTCCTTCATCTCCGAAAATAAAATCATTACCCTGTCCGAGCCATAATTTATCATTTCCCAAGCCACCTCGGACTAGCAATTTATCAATCGAAAATTTCTGCGAACTAAGATTAATTATATCATCGCCATCGAAAGCAAAAATTGCCTCGATTGATTTTATTCGCGATGGTGAATTTGCAATTTGCAAATTATCGTCGAACGACAAAAAATCGTTGCCATTGGTCATTAAAATTGAATTAAAACCTTCTCCGCCATCAAAATTATCGTTGCTTTTATTATAGCCTGTAATTTCATAATTTTGTGAATTATAAAAATTTGTAGTAGAAAAATATGAAACTTTGTTAAACAAAAAATTAAGCTTATCTACTGATTGCAAATAAACATAATTAGAGCTTCTGAAAGGCTCATATTGAACTTGCGAAGATGAAATTGGAATTGCGTATTGAGAAATTTTTCCAATATTTATTACATCATAAGCGCTTTCAAAAACACTATTTTGCTGAGAATTTGGTAAATTTATAAATTTATTATTTGGTTTATATGAGTAATATTCTGGAGTTGGCGCGATTTCGATAATTCTTTTTGAAAGAATAGATTCTCGAGTTTTATAATAGCCAATTTCATCACTAAAAACCTGCTGTTCTAATTTTATAAATTTACCATCAGCCTCATAATGCAAAATATCGTCGCCCTTCATGCCAAAAAGCTCATCATAGCCTCCACCGCCAAATATCTCATCATTAAAATCCGATCCGAAAATTTGATTATTTTGCTCATCTCCAAACAAAATTTGACCAGAATTTTCACCAAATAAAATTTTTGATTCGCCGTTTAAAGCATAACCAATTTTAAAATTTTCTTGATTCAAATCGTTAATTTTTGTATCTAAAAAAATAATTTTTTGATTTTGATCAAGATTCAATTCAAGATTTTTATTAATCTGCTTGGCATTGGCAATGATTTGCGCAAAGCTTAAAGGATTTTTATAATCAATTTTGATGATTATTTTATCGTTATTTTTATCAAAATTCTCAATAATATCAGTAGTATTTTGTTGATTTTTTATGGATTCTATAATAATCAAATCATTGCCGATACCACCATTTATAATGTCCGAGCCGGCACCATCACAAATTAAATCATCCCCTTCGTCACCATAAATTTTATCGTCCCCGCTTCCACCATAAATCACATCCCCTCCCAATCCGCCAAAAGCAAAATTATTGCCAAATTGAAGAAATATTTTATCCGCCCCCGCTTCGCCATAAATCTTGTCATTGCCCGATCCAGCATAAATTTCATCGTCTCCAAGCCCAGCCCGTAAAAAATCGTCGCCGTCTCCGCCCTCAATAAAATCAATACCACTTCCACCCCAAATCAAATCATTTCCCGAGTCACCTTTAATAAAATCATTGCCGATATCGCCAAATATTTTATCGTCGCCATCATTGCCATTGAGTTGATCATCACCCTCTCCCCCGGAAATATAATCTTTGCCACCGCCACCATCGATAAAATCAGCATCATTTTGGCCAAAAATATAATCATCTCCGATGCCTGATATTACCGAATCTTTGCCTGAATTCGCATAAATTACATTACCTTCATTAGCATTATTTTTTAAATCCGGACTTGCAAAATTTAAAGGAATTTTTTCGGCTAAATTTGCGACATAAATTCTGTCATTTCCGCCCTCGCCAAAAATCTGATTGCCGAAATTAGAAATTATAATTTCATCTTCGCCATTACCGCCAAAAATTAAATTTTCACCCTCCAAATCTTGAATTAAATCATTGCCCTCATTCCCGAAGATTTCATCATTTCCAAGCCCTCCATCAATTTTATCTTGACCAGCGCCACCCAATATTAAATCATCGTTGGCACCACCATTTATGCTATCATTTCCCGCACCTCCAAATAAAACATCATCACCTTCGAAGCCAAGTATTCTGTCGTTCCCCGAGCCTCCATTTATTTGATTTTGATATAAATTTCCATGAATATTTTCTGACCAAAAATTACCAATTGCCCTACTATTTTCTGAATCAAGATTTATCATTGGTTGATAAAATTCTCTCCAAACTTGATAATGACCACCAAAAATATTTCGTTGTTTTTTAATTGATTGCCATTCAATTTGATTAATAATTTCAGTATCAACTTTTTCAATTTCTCCCGAACTATTTTTAAAAATATTTTCGCTATTATCCACGCCAAAAAAACTTATATTATTGAGATCTTTTACGATTGAAATTTGATCTTGATAAGCATTCAAAAATTCTTGTTGAATTGAGACTTCTTGATTTATTATCGTGTCAAATTTAAATTTTGCGAAACCAAGAGAGTCAAGCTCAATAGCCTTTAGGTCAATTGAGAATTTGTTGTCAAATTCAAGAGTTTTTATTAAAATTTTTTCTGAATCTAATGTGGAATAATATTGATTTTCTATAAAAATTTTATCGTCCAAAATATTGTTATTTTCATCGAAAAAATTTATAATTAAATCATTCTGATTTCTGTGAATTTGAATTGATTTTTGGGAACTTGAAGTAAAATTAAAATCAATAAAACGAATTATATTTTCACCAAAATTATTCACCTCAAAAACACTTTCTCCTTGAGCAATTTCAATTAAATCTTCGCCATCTCCTTTGTGAAAAAAAATTGAGTTATCGCCTTCTCCGACAACAATTTTATCGTTCCCAAGACCGCCAAAAATTACATCTTCGCCATCGCCATCGCTGATTAAATCGTTGCTATTTGAGCCTATTAAATAATCATTACCTAGATCGCCGTGAATAGAATTTTTGTAATATTTTCCGCTAAATTTATTTTGTTTATCGTCATCGCTTCCGGCGAAAATAATGTCATCGCCACCTCCGCCAAAAATCAAATCATCGCCAATATTTCCATCGATAATATCCGCTCCATCGCCTCCATAAATTACATCATCGCCTTTTCCACCCAAAATTTCATCATCGCCATTATCGCCAAAAATATTATCTCCGCTTTGGCCTGCATAAATTATATCGTTACCATCTCCAGCTTTTACAAAATTAAAACCTGAGCCAGCAAAAATTATATCCGCGCCCTCATCTCCAAAAATTTTATCATCACCGCTATCGCCAAAAATTAAATCATCGCCCTCTTGCGCATAAATTTGATCGTCACCCGCTCCACCTCTAATCAAATCATTATCAGAAGTTTTTTTGATAATTTTGTTGATTTCATTATTTTTATTGATTTCAACTTCACCTCCAAAAATTATATCATTACCAATTCCGCCATAAATAATATCATCGCCATCTCCTCCAAAAACATAATCGTCGCCACTGCCCGCCATTATTTCATCAAAACCATCATTGCCAAAAATCACATCATTGTCATTTTTGCCGAAAATTTGATCATTACCACCATAAGCAATTATTTTATTGGTGCCATTTCCACCAATCAAACTATCGTCACCAACATTTCCGTAGATATCATCATTATAATATGGCGACGCTTTAATCATGGTTCCGCGTTGATCGAGAGCGTAAAGATTATTATCGACCCCGTTTTCTTTAATAATTGAATTATAAAAATTTATTTTATCAAAATATTCGCCATCTTTCAATTCTTTGCCTCCAATTAATGTGTAGGCAAGAACTACGGCAACCGCCGCCCCAATAGGTCCAGCATAGGCACCAGCATATAATGCCGATGCTATTGCCGATCCAACGCCAGCAGCGCAAGCAACCACGCCCGCCGTTGAAAGCGAGCTTTGCCACTGACGCGAATTCATTTTATCATCTGCAAAAAAATCTGAAATTACCGCGCTAACTATTTGCGCAACGCCATAAGTTGCGCCTTGATAAATAGAGCTGGAATAGGAAATATTTTTAAAAAATTCTGATTTAAAAATCTCTTCAATTGCTGTTTTAGCAGAGGCTTGGGCAATTGAATTTATGGCAATCTGAGTATATTATTGCGAATTTAAATCGCCTTTTCTCAAAACAATTTCAGTTGTAAAAGAAATTGTTGCGATATAAGAAATTTTATAAAAATTACTATTTTTTATTGCCTCGAGAATCGCAACGCCTTCGGAAGAAATTTCATCAAAATTTCCTACGGAAATTTTTTCATAATCTTCCGGACTTAATAAAACTTGATTTTGCAAATCTTCAAAAAAAGTTTTTATAGCCAACTTTGTTGAAATTATTTGAGAAATTTCTTGAATTGATAATTTTTTATTTAAACCATCATTAATCGTCAAAATCAATGATGCCAGCTCTTCCCCAGAGGAATATTGTTTAATAATATTTTCAAAAGATGATTTAATAAATTCTTCGGTATATTTAATATTTTCTTTAAAATTTGCGATAATTTTATCAAAAGTTGTGATTGAATTATCCTCGTTCAAAACCCCCGACTGACTACGAATTATTGTAAAACTAAGACCATTATTTTTGCTTATTTGATATATTAATTCGGATTTATTAATTTCATCACCATTTTCATCAACATAAATTGCGTCGGTTTTAATTAAACCGCTATCGGCATACATTTTTGAAGTATCGCCTTTTTCAACGATTAAGTCGTTGTTAATTTTAATTTTAAAATATTTTTCTTTGATTGATTCCGTGAATTCAAAAAAAGAATTTAGGGTATCTTTATAAGATTGTGGCTGACCGTAAATAATAATTTCGTCATTGCCAATCATCCATAATTTTTGACCACTTTTATCATAAAGATTATTCAAGTCGGTTTTAAATCCCGCTTCTCTAAGAATATACGCCATCGCCGTATTGCAGTTCTGATTATTCCATCGATAATCAAGATTCTGTGCATTAATTTCAATTGCCCTTTGACGCAAAATTTGAAATTTATTAGCAACTTCTTCGTCACTTCCGGAATAAACTTCAAATAAGTTATGATTTCCTTCAAAATCCCAGTCATAATGGCTCGAAGAGGAATTTGTCGGCAAATATTCAACAAGATTTTCGGCGCCAATAAATTTTAAATCGCCAATAATTGGATTTCCACCCTCACCAATCGGATTTTTTCCGCTCGGTCCCGCCCTTAAAATATATTGTTTACCTCCAAAATCGGCAACCAAATATGAGTGTTGCGGATCAAGCACTTCAGAATCAGGGATATCGATTACATCTTTTGTTCTAAGATATATTTTGGCATTTTGTGACATGGTGTTAATAAAATATTAAGGTTTTTTAGTGGATAATTTATTTATATTCTTTGAGATAAATTCTATATTTTATTGCATTAATTTTGCCTTTAAATTTTTATAAAATATCTCGCGATTTGATAAAAAATAACTTAATTTTGGTTCTAATATTAATCATAAAAATACAACATTATCCATAATCAGTTTTAATGTTTAATGCCGATTTTAAAGGTTCGCGTGACGGATTGCGTTGGTAATTTTGAATGGCAAAATCGTGAATTTTGATTTTATTAAAATAAGATGAATTTGAATTGTTTATTTGATAATAATTTGAATTTTTTTTAAGGAAATTAATTTGCGAAAAATAAACCGATAGCAAAAAAAGAAATAACAATATTATTGCCAAAAAAATTATTTGCCCAATTAAACTTAAAAAGTAAAAATGTATTTTGAAAAATATCGATTTTAAGTTTTTGATAAAAAAACTAGTAAAAATTTTTTTTGGGAAAAATTTGAGAAAAAAATTTATTAAGATTTTTGTCTTAAAAAATAATTTATAAAATAGGTTTTGTATAAAAAAGTTTTTAATATGGGTACCTAATATGGGTATCTAGGGTTCTAGCAAAATTAGCAAAAAATAGCAAAAAAATGGGTAAAGGTATGTGTTTGGGTTAACGAGGATTTGCATACACGCAGGCAACAGGCTTCTTTTTAGTACCCCGGGGGGGAGGGGGGTCCTCCCCCGGGGGGCACCCTAGCACTTTTTGGGACCCCCCCCCCGGGGGCACTTTTTTTTGGACCAAAATTCGGGATTTTGGTACCCAAAATCGAAAATTTTCGCCCTACGGGCGAAAGATCG
>CAIOKL010000276.1 GCA_903858915.1 uncultured Alphaproteobacteria bacterium
ATTCTTTGTTGATTATTTTCTTTGTCGATATTTTTTTCAATTAATTCTTCTAATACTGATATTGTCGATATCGCGTAGATTGTCATGGTTGTAAGTCTTTGTTGACCATCAACTACTATAAAATTATCATCTTTATTTTTGTCGTCATTCTTAAGAACTATCGAGCCCATATAATGAGGATTTTTAGTCTCGTCGACGGATAAAAAATCATTCCATAAATCTTCCCAATTTTCTTTTGACCAGGAATAGTCTCTTTGAAATTGGGGAATTTTATAAATTTTACCATTGCCGATTATGTCGTAAAATGTTGCGTCACTAGCATTAAATGATTTTTTCATGATGAGTTTTTGGTTTCTTTAAATAGTTTTTAAATATTTTAAGGAATTAGTTTTAACAATAAAAGAAAAAAATATTTATTTTAGAAAAATTTTTTTTACAGCGCATCAACATTTTTGTTAGTTAAATTTGCTTTGCAAATTTAGGGAGAAGATGAATCGCTTCGTCGCGAGTGAATCGCGACATCCGCGATGAATTTTTTTATTTGGTTATTTTTTTACTTGAAAAATTTACAACTCATCAACATTCTTGCCAGAAATTTTTTGCTTTAAAACCACATTAACTTTTTGTAAAATCAAATTTTCGGCGGTATGTGAAAGTTGTTTCTGCCCTTGATTCACAAGCTCTCTTTGCTCATTAAGATTTTTGGAAAAATTTTGTGGAAGCGTTAAATTTTGTAAATCAAAAATTGCCGATTCGATATTTTTTTTCTCATCTTCGCTTAAAATAAATTGTGGATTTTTTAAATCATTTTTAATAATTTCAATGTCATGATTAGCCTCGACGATCGCTTCGGTAAGTAGGCGATTTTCAATGTCACTTCTAGAATTTTTAAGTGATTCGAGTAAAATATTTTTAACATCATTTTCGTTTAACCCATAACTCGGACGCACAATAATTTCTTGTTTTTCGCCGGTAAATTTTTCTTCTGAAGTGATGGTTAAAAGCCCGTCGGCGTCGAGTGTAAAAACGACGCGAACCCTTGCGATTCCTGCTTTCAAAGGCGGAATATTTTTAACTTCAAATTCCGCCAAAGAGCGACAATCCTTGGCAAATTCTCTCTCGCCTTGCACAATGTGAAATTTCATGGCGTTTTGATTATCAACATAAGTGGTAAATTCTTTGGCTTTGGCAATTGGGATTGTAGAGTTGCGGTGAATAATTTTATCGACAATTCCACCCATCATTTCAATGCCCAAAGAAAGCGGATTAACATCGAGTAATAAATTATTTTTGCTATGCGATAAATTATAAGCTTGATGAGTCGCGCCGATAGCAACGACGCGGTCGGGATCGAGGTTGGTAAGAATTTTTTTGGCACCAAAAATTTCCGCTAATTTTTTTTGAATTAAGGGAATTCGTGTTGATCCGCCGATTAAAATAACGCCATCAATTTGCGAAATTTCAATTTCTAAATCATCGAGTAAATCCGTTGTAAGAGTAAGAGTTTTATTGATTTTTTCGCTAATTAAATTTTCAAATTCTTGACGCGAAAAATTCTCAAAAAAATCTTGTGAAGATAATTTTTCTTTAACAATTTTTGGATTTTTAACACCTTTTTTTCGTAAAATTTCATCAAAATCATCGCCACCCAGATTGTTGTCACCAGCCACTCCAAGCACTTTAAAAACTCCGCGATCAATTTTTAAAATCGACACATCAAAAGTTCCGCCACCGAGATCGTAAACCAAATAAGTTCCGCGCGATTGATTTTCTAAACCGTAAGCGAAGGCTCCCGCTGTAGGTTCGTTGACCAAGCGCAAAACTTCAAAACCTGCCAATTCGGCGGATTGTTTGGTAGCGTTTTTGGCATTTTCATCAAAATAAGCAGGCACCGTGATTACTGCCTTGGCGATGGTTTTTTGTAAATTTTTTTCGGCAATTTTTTTTAAATATTTTAAAATTTCTGCGGAAATTTCGATCGCTGAAATTTTTTTATCGCCAATTTGTAAGGCGATGGCGTCTTTATTTGCGCTATTGTCGATGATTAAACCATCGTAAAAATTTTTAGATAAAGAAAGATTTTTTAATTCGGAATAATTTTTTCCCATCAATCTTTTTATTGAAGAAATTTGATATTTTCCGCTAGCATTTTTACCAACTCCAACCACTTCGCCAGCTTCATTATAAGACACTTTGGAAGTAATCATGTCATCGCCATTTTCATCGCGAAAAATCGTTAATTTTTCATTTTCAATAATGCCAATTAATGAATTTGTGGTGCCTAAATCAATGCCGACAACTAAAGCTTGTGAGTCTTTATTTTCTAGTTCTGGAATTGGTTCTTGAATTTGTAAAAGTCCCATTTTAATTTAGATTTTTTTGACGATTTTTTAAATCAATTAATGATTTTTTTAAATATTTTGCTTTAATTAAAAACTGCGTTGCTTCATTGGATTTATTAGCCTCAAAAGCATTTTGAAAATCATTAATTAATTTTTTAATTTGTGAATTTAAATTATTTTTTAAAACTAAAATTTCATTTAAATTATTTATTTCAAAAATTTTTTCTTGCAAATCTAAAATCTCTTGAAGCGTTGAAATATCTGGCTTAACTTGATTTTCATCATCTTCAATATCGATATTTTTTAATTGCAAAAGATGCGATGCGCGCAAAAAATCATCGCTTAAAATTTTATAAGCTTCGTTAATTAAAATTGAATGCTCGATCGAGTTAAAATCTGCCTTGTCGGGGTGAAATTGATTTTGAAATTGATGATATTTTTCTTCAATTTCGTGTAAATCGATGGTAAATTTTGGCGATAAATTAAAGAGTTCAAAATAATTTTTCATACATTAAAACTTTCTCCACAACCGCAACGACCTTTTTCGTTGGGATTAACAAAATCAAAGCCCGAAGACAGTTCATCTTCTTTAAAAACCATTTCACTTCCAATCAAAAACATCGACACTTTTGGATCGATAAAAATTTGAATTTCTTGATTATTTTCGTGGCACAAAATCACATCATCATATTTGGAAATATTTTTTTCGGCGATGGCGAATTCAATGGTGTAACTCAAGCCCGAACAACCGCGAGTTCGCACCGAAACACGAATGCCTTCGCACGGCTCGGTGCGCTTACTCAAAAGTTTTTTAATTTGCGCAATCGCCTCGGGCTTGACCGTTAGATAATCAACGATTGGATTGCCGGTTTTTGAAATTTTAAAATTCATTTTCTTAAGAATTTTTATTTTTTTTGTAATCTTCAATTGCCGCTTTAATCGCTTCTTCCGCAAGGACTGAGCAATGAATTTTAACGGGCGGAAGCGACAATTCTTCGGCAATTTCTTTGTTGGTAATTTTTTGCGCTTTGTCGATTTCCATGCCTTTAATCCATTCGGTTGCAAGCGAGCTGGAAGCAATCGCCGAGCCACAGCCGAAGGTTTTGAATTTGGCGTCGGTGATGATGCCATCATCGGAAACTTTGATTTGTAATTTCATGACATCGCCACAGGCTGGAGCGCCGACTAAGCCGGTGCCAACGCCTTTTTCATTTTTGTCGAAAGCTCCAACATTTTTGGGATTTTCGTAATGCTCTAAAAGCTCTTTTGAATAAGCCATATTTTTAAAATTAATGTGTTTTCCAATTGATTGATTTAATGTCGATACCTTCTTGCATCATGTCCCAAAGCGGGCTCATAGCGCGAAGTTTTTCAACTTTTTTAGTAATTAAATTGATTGCGTAATCGATTTCTTCTTCTGTCGTAAAGCGTCCAAAACCAAAGCGAATCGAAGTGTGAGCGAGTTCATCATCGACACCCAAAGCGTGCAAAACATAAGATGGTTCAAGTGATGCGGAGGTGCAAGCCGAGCCAGAAGAAACCGCTAAATCTTTGATTGCCATAATCATCGATTCACCTTCAATTCCTGCGAAAGAAAAATTTAAATTACCCCAATATCTTTGTTCTAAATCGCCATTGAGATAGACATGCGTAAGAGCGGTGACGGCATCATAAAATTTCTTACTTAATTTTTTGATGTGCAGATAATCTTTTTCCATTTCATTAAAAGCAATTTCCGAAGCGAGTCCGAGACCGGCAATCAATTGTGTTGGAGCCGTGCCACTGCGAATTCCGCGTTCTTGTCCACCGCCACTAAAAATTGGCTTGATGCGAACTCGAGGTTTGCGACGAATATAAATTGCGCCGACGCCTTTCGGACCATAAATTTTATGTCCAGAAATACTCATTAAATCGATATTCATTTTTTCGACATCGAGAGGAATTTTGCCAAAAGCTTGAGCGCAATCGGTGTGAAAAAAAACGCCTTTTTTACGACATAAAGCGCCGATTTCCGCGAGCGGTTGAATAACTCCGATTTCATTGTTAACCGCCATGATTGAAACCAAGGAAGTTTCGTTGGTGATGGCGTTTTCGAGAGCATTTAAATCAACCAAGCCATTTTTCTGAACGGGCAGAAAAGTTATTTTAAACCCTTCTTGTTCTAAGTCACGACACGAATTGATAACGCATTTATGCTCTGTTGTTAAAGTTATAATGTGTTTTTTATTGGCGCTTTCGTAAAATTTGGCGACGCCTTTAATGGCTAAATTGTTTGATTCCGTAGCGCCCGAAGTGAAAAAAATTTCTTTGTCATCGGCGTTGATAAGTTTGGCGACTTGACGACGAGCAATTTCAACAATTTCTTCCGCTTTCCAACCGTAAGAGTGGCTTCTTGAATGCGGATTGCCAAAATCATTTTTCATAACTTCGACGATTTTATCGATAACTCGTGGATCGATTGGCGTGGTGGCTTGATAATCTAGATAAATTGGTAATTTTATGGTCATTTTTCTTCCGTTATTTATTGGTTCTTTGATAAAATTCTTTAAAAATTTTTATGAAATAATCGATTTCACTTTTACTAGTTTGAGGTGCAAGGCTTACGCGAATTGCGCCATCTAAAAATTCATTGGAAACATTCATGGCTTTTAAAATTCTTGATTGAGAAATTGTGCCAGAAGAGCATGAGGCTCCAGCGCTCACGCATATATTGTTTAAATCAAAATTGATTAATTGTGTTTGATTGCTAATGTTGGGAATGGCGTAAAAACAAGTATTTGCAAGCCTTGAAGTGTTAGATGCAAAAATTTTTACATTATTGTGTGTAATTTTTTGTAAATTTTCTTCCAAATAATTGCGCAAAGTGGCGATTTTTTGAAAATCATCGAGATTTTTTTGAGCCAAGGCGCAAGCCTCGCCGAAGCCGGCAATTCCGGCGATATTTAGTGAGCCGGCCCTTTTAGATTTCTGTTGTTTTCCACCGTAAATTAATGGACGGAAATCAAGTCCTTTGCGAATTAATAATGCGCCAACTCCTTGTGGGCCGTTGATTTTGTGAGCCGAAATCGAGGCATAATCAACATTTAATTTTTCCAAATCAACGGCAATTTTGCCGACCGCTTGCACAATATCGCAATGAAATAATCCAAAATTTTGATGAGTAATTTTAGCAATTTCTTCAACGGGTTGAATGGCGCCAGTTTCATTGTTGCAAGCCATTACCGATACTAAAAAATTTTCTTTATTTAGTGGAATTTTTTTAACAAAATCATCGATATTTATAACACCATTTTCTTCGCAAGAAATTTCTGAAATTTTGAGGTGAGGGGGGCGACAATTGTAAACCGAAGAATGTTCGATGCTAGAAATTATAATTTGCGAAAAATCAGAGCCGAAAAATATTGTGTTAGTTGATTCGGTGGCACTTGAAGTAAAAATAATTTCATAATTTTTGCAATTAAGAAATGCATTAATTTTGGCTTTAGCTTCATCGATTATAGCATTGGCTTTCCGTCCAAGAGAGTGTGTGGCTGAAGAGTTGAGGGGGTACTGCGAAACTTCGTTCATTTTAGTGATTACCGCTTCGGAGACTGCGGTTGTAGAGTTGTAATCAAGATAAATTGGTTTCATAATTTATCGAGTGAAATTGAATTTAAATAATCGTAAATACGATTTTCAAGACCATGCCACAAATGATGAGTTTTACATTTGGTTTTATTGTTAGTAGCGATGCATCCGCTTTTTTCTAGGGAGCAACGCGTCATTTTTATCGGCTCATCAATGGCTTTTATGATATCAGAAACGGTAATTTGTGATTTTTCTTTACTTAAAATATAGCCTCCACCGGGACCTTTAATTGATTTAACAATGCCATTTTTTTTCAAATGCGTGAAGATTTGTTCGAGATAAGATAATGAAATATTTTGACTTTTGGCAATTTCGTTTAACGACAATGGTTTGCTAGTTTTTTGTGAGCTGATTTCAATTATAGCCATGACTGCGTAGCGCGCTTTGGTAGTCAAAATCATAAAATATATTCTTTAAATATCGAATTTTTTTAGCAAAAGTTTTTTTGTAATACCCCACCATTTTAGTAAGGTATTTTTTGCTCACAAGTCTTTTTTTAAAAAAGATTGTTGGACGCTTGCAATTAAAATTGAGGGTTGATATAATTTTTTTACTTAACTTTCGTTTAGACTGTAAGTTTTTATTAACCTCATTATCGCTAAATCCCTGTCAAAGCTTGTGTTTAAGCGGTTTCTCTACTAAAATTTATGACTCAAAACTCTCAAGAAAAAATCAATGAACAAGAAAATATTTTTGGCCAAGAAGACTTCGCCAAACTTTTCGAAGAATATGAAAAAGATACGCAACAACTAGTTGAAGGCACTGTCGTTAAAGGTGTGGTTGTTGGAATTACTGATAAAGGTGTTGCCGTTGATATCGGCGCAAAATCAGTCGGATTCATTGATATTGCTGAGTTTAGACGCGATGGAGAAATTGAAGAAGGCGATGTCGTCGATGTGTTTTTAGAAAGATTAGAAAATAAAAGAGGCGAATTACTTATCAGCCGTGAAAATGCCCGTCGTTTAAATAATTGGAATTTCCTTAAAAATTGCCTTGAAGATAAAACTATTATTGATGGCAAAATTATTGGTCGCGTGAAAGGCGGTTACGCTGCCGATGTTAATGGCATTATTTGCTTTTTACCAAGAAGTCAGTTTGATACCGTTTTAATTACCGATGACAGCTTCATAATCAATAAAGTTGAAAAATTACAAGTTTTAAAAATTGACGAAGTGCGTGGCAACATCGTTGTATCTAGAAGAGCGGTCCTTGAAAGCCAACGCAACATCGAAAAAGATAAAGTTCTTGCAACAATTAAAGTTGGCGATGCAATTGATGGTATCGTTAAAAATATCACCGATTACGGTGCCTTCATTGATTTCGGAAGTTTCGACGGATTGTTACATTTAACCGACATTTCTTGGTGCAGAATTAAACATCCTTCAGAAGTTTTGAAAGTTGGACAAGAAATTAAAGTTCAAGTAATTAAATATGACGAAGCAACTAAGAGAGTTTCTTTGGGCATGAAACAATTGCAACAAAATCCTTGGGAATCAATCTCCCAACGCTATCCAGTTGGCGCAACCTTGAAAGGTAAAGTAACCAATCTAACTAGTTACGGCGCTTTCGTTGAAATTGAACAAGGCATTGAAGGTTTAGTGCATGTTTCTGAAATGAGCTGGTTAAAAAATAATTCAACGCCAAATAAATTTATAAATGTTGGTCAAGATGTTGAAGTTATGGTTCTTGACATTAACTCACAAAATCATCGTATCTCTTTGGGTATGAAGCAATGCGAGCAAAATCCTTGGCAAGCATTTTCTGAAAAACATAAGGTTGGTGATATAGTTGAGGGTGTTGTTAAAAATTTCACTGAATTCGGTTTATTCATTGGTTTTGATAGCGGAGTTGACGGTCTAGTTCACATTTCTGACATATCTGAGCAAGGCTTAACTGAAGAGGCTCAAAAGAAATATAAAGCTGGCGAAAAAATCAAAGTTATCGTTCTTGGAAGTAATTACGAAAAAGAAAGAATTTCTTTGGGAATTCGTCAAATTGATAATCCAAATTTCCAAGCTGAGCTTGATAAAATTACTGAAAATTCAGTGGTTTCTTGTTTGGTTATCGCAGTTAAAAAAGACTTCCTCGAAGTTGAACTTGATTCTGGATTGAAAGCAATCATTAAAAGACTCGATCTTTCAAACAATAAACAAAATCAAAAAACTGAAAAATACGAAGCTAACGAACGCATCGAAGCTAAAGTTACTATGTTCAATAAAATTAGTGGCAAATTATTGCTTTCAATTAAAGAACTTGAAACTGACGAACGCGAGTCACACTTCTATTCTGAATCAAATAGCGGTGCTACAATCGGAAGTATCGCTGGCGATGTATTAGAGTCTTTAAAAGATAAAACTTCATAATTGATTTATGAATTTCTCTGATAATTTAGGAGCTTTAATTTATCTTAAAAACAAGGTCCATAAATGGAAAAATATCGCATTTTTCTTTGCGATATTTTCCATTGCCTTGGTTTTTAAAATGTTCTTTGATGTTGGGTCTGATGTAATCGGCAATTCAGTAGCTCTTATCAAAATTGAAGATGTTATTACTGAAGATGATCATAGAAGTAAAGTTCTAAAAGAAATTGCCAATGATTCCTCAATTTTAGCGGTAGTTGTCCGATTAAACAGCCCAGGCGGGACAATAGTCGGAAGCGAAATATTACTCAAAGATTTACTCGCGATTAGAAAAAATAAACCATTAGTAGTTTTAATGGATTCGATTGCCGCTTCGGGCGCTTATATGGCTTCATTAGCTTCTAATTATGTCGTTGCGCACAACGGAACTTTGACGGGTTCAATCGGCGTTTTAATGGAATCTCCCGATGTTAGTGTTTTGGCAAATAAAGTTGGTGTTAAATTCAATAGCTACAAATCTTCGCCATTAAAAGGCAGTCCTTCGATGTTTGAAAAATCAACTCCAATTGTTGATAAAGTGATTAACGAATCAATTCAAGATTCTTATAAATTTTTTGTTGAACTTGTTAAAAAAGCTCGAGGCGAAAAATTAAATCCTAAATTTTACAACATTATATTCGATGGTAGAGTTTTTACGGGACGACAAGCTCTCGCTCTTGGTTTAATTGATGATGTTGGTGGCATGGAAAATATTGAAAAATATTTGCTTTTAAATAAAATCGATGTGAATAAAATCCCAATGCAAGAAGTTGAAATTGTCGAAAAAGACAATAAAATTATTGATAGATTTCTGAATATTTTACCTTTTTATCAAAATTTAAAAGGGCGAAATAACCAGAGTAAAATCATGGCTATAATGAATTAAGCAATTAATTTTTTGTAGTTTTTCTTTTTTAAAATTAAGGAGTGAATTAAATTTTAATTTGCTATTTAATTTTGGATAACTAGCTTTAGACATCTTAGCTTTTTAAGCTATTTTGATAAGGATAATTATCTTATTTATTAACCAATTTGTTATTTTTATGACTAACAACAACGAGATCTTAGAAAGAGTTAAAAAAATTATTATCAATCATTTGGGCGCGGAAGAGTCTAAAGTAGTTGAATCTGCAAATTTTATCGATGATTTAGGCGCTGACAGTCTTGACCAAGTTGAACTTGTTATGGCTTTTGAAGAAGAATTCGGAATTGAAATCCCAGATGAAGCTGCAGAAAAAATCGTTACAGTTGGAAATGCTGTAAAATACATTTCTGAAAATATGTAATTATTTTTTTAAGTTTTATCTAATAAAAAACCCCTGAAGTAGTTATTAATTTCAGGGGTTTTTTATGATTTTTAAATTTTAAATCATAAAAAAATTTATTGTAATTTATAAAAAAGCTACCTAACAATATCAAATCAATTAATAAAAATAATTGATAAATTATGTTAGCAAATTGCTCTAAGAGGTCTTTAATCCCAAGCTTTTCACCGCTATTTCGTCAAATATCCACTCAATTTACAATTTCGCCAGAGATAGTTGGCGCAATGTATGAGGGCGCCAAAAATAACTCTCCAAACATAGTTCCTTCGCATCAAGAAATTAATAATCATCAAAGAAAATTAGAATCTCTCTATCAACAAAATTCCGATTTTAAAAAATTTGGAAATCAATTATTCAAAGCTTACCACAATTCGCGAGTTAAGTCGATTGCCATCGCCTTTGAGCGTCAAGAAAATCTGGATGGATCAGAAAAAAATCCTTATTTTCTGCCAACTTTGATTGCCACTTCACTCTTACAGGGCATTGCTCTTGTGCCATTTTATAATAATAAAAATTTTCCATCTTTTGCTTTAGTAAATAAAGATAACGCAAATGCAATTTCCGGTCATCAAGATAGCATGTTTTTGAGGCCCGAGGACAAACATTTGAATTTAATTCCAACTTTGTTATTGGTGAATGGTTATTCGCAAAGCAATGCCAAAACTTGGGTCAAAGAAAGCGTTGATATAATAAAAGATTTTAAGGAAAAATATCCCATATCTTATGAGATTTTGAAGAAAATAAATTTTGTTTGTAGGTCTAAGAGCCTTAATGAAATAGGCAGTCATTTACCCCATAAAATAATTGGAGAAAATGACGAAATAAAATTTATTTCTAACCTTGTTTATGCCCCAGTTCCAACGGATCTCTCGATTTTTGGAATTCTAAAAGAAGAGGCTTATTTGGCGATATTTAGATTCAGAGAATTGGTAAATCTAGAAAAAAATCGTGACGAATTCGTTATGAATAATCATGAGGGACAGTTTTTAATTGTAAAAAATAGCGAGGCTATTCATGGTCGAGATCGGGTCGAAGATGAATTATTGGGAAAAAGATTGCTAATCGCTTTTGCGCTTCGATTACAACCAAAGCCTTCGAGCAAGGCGCAATCACCGATTGAGGCAGAAAAATTTAGCGAAAAAAAACTTTGTCCTTATAATTTTTAAAGCATTTTTTGAATTTGGTCGGTGATATTTTTAAATAAATCGATCTCGTAATTATCATTCTTACCTTGAATCACCGAGGCAATGCGCTCTAAGCCCATACCCGTATCGATACATGGTTTTGGCAAAGCTTTTTTCTCGCCATCGGCGGATTTTTCGAATTGCATAAAAACTAAATTCCAAATTTCGGTAAAACGATCGCCGTCTTGGTCCTTACTGCCGGGAGGTCCGCCGAAAATTTTATCGCCTCGATCGTAAAAAATTTCCGAACACGGACCGCACGGACCGGTCTCGCCCATCGACCAAAAATTGTCGTCGGTGCTAATGCGAATAATTTTATCATCGCTCAAACCAGCGATTTTTTTCCAAAAATTATAAGCTTCGTCATCATTGTGATAAATAGTGGCTAGAAGCTTGGATTTATTGAGTCCAAGCTCTTTTGTTAAAAATTCCCAAGCATAAAAAATGGCTTCTTCTTTAAAATAATCGCCGAAAGAAAAATTGCCCAACATTTCGAAAAAAGTGTGATGACGAGCGGTGAAACCGACATTGTCGAGGTCATTATGTTTTCCGCCAGCGCGAACGCATTTTTGGGCGGTGGCGACTCTTTTAAATTTGGAAATTTCGATTCCCGTAAAATAATTTTTGAATTGATTCATGCCAGCATTGGCGAACATCAAACTCGGGTCGTTATGCGGAACTAAAGAGCTCGAAGCAATTATTTCATGATTATTTTTAGCGAAATAATCTAAAAAACTTTGGCGAATTTCGTTGGTTTTCATAAAAAATTTAATGAAATAAAATTGCTTAAAAACATAAATTTAATTAGCTTGAAATGTAAGGCAAGCTATAAGCCGGATTCTGTAATTGATTTCTCAACCGTCAGTCATTCATCTAGGATTGTCATTGCTGACAACCTCAAGCAACCTACCCAAATGGCGACATAAAAGCATGTCTGTTAATAAAAACTTGCCATTTCTATTTGGTCTTGCTCCAGATAGGGTTTTTCCAAATCCGTGTTACCACGAAAGAGTGTAAGCTCTTACCTCACATTTTCACTCTCACCCTTTGCTCTTCGTCTTTTTAACGCTGGCTTCGTTGCTCAATTTATTTTCGAATGCGCGCGTACTTTTGTACGCTTGCGCTTCTCAAAAAATTGTGCGCCTCGCCAATCGTTAAAAATACTTTGAGCAAAATACTCTTCGTCTTTTTAACGCTGGCGTCGTTGCTCAATTTATTTTCGAATGCGCGCG
>CAIOKL010000277.1 GCA_903858915.1 uncultured Alphaproteobacteria bacterium
CGAACCATCTTGATTACAGATTCCATGTCTGCCGCAGGCGGCGCAGATGGAAGTTACTCAATCGGTTCTCTCGAAGTAGTTGTCGTTGATGGTGTCGCTCGCCTTACTTCAAATCATTCACTCGCAGGCAGCACGCTCACCATGGATCGAGCCTTTATTAAACTCCTTTTCCCGCCATTTACCGGCTTTTATTTAATAAATGAACATCCTTCCTCAAATCGCATTAAATTATTTATATTTATAAAAATATCATTGAAAAGAAAATATCAAAAAATATAATTTAGAAGAATTATAATTCAAAAAAATTTGAATTTTTGCCATTTTTTTAGCAACATTAAAAGCTGTTGTTACAAAATAAATTTCAAAATTCTTTAAAAAATTTAATTTACAAAATTATAAATTTACCAAGAATTTTTTTAACTTAATCCTCTTTCAAATGTCTGAAAATATTTTTGATGTAATCATTATTGGTGGTGGTCCGGGTGGCTATGTTTCGGCAATTAGATCCGCTCAACTCGGTCTAAAAGTTGCTTGCGTTGAAAAACACAAAAATCTCGGCGGAACCTGCTTAAATGTTGGATGCATTCCATCGAAAGCTATGTTAGAAATTTCCCATAAATTTCATGATGCCAATCATCAATTTGAAAAACTTGGAATTAATATTTCAAAACCAAAAATTGATGTTAAAAAATTAGTACAAAATAAAAATGACATTGTTTTGGGGCTAACTTCTGGAATAGCCGGATTGTTCAAAAAAAATAAAGTTGAACATATTCACGGCGTCGCCAAATTCATTGATAAAAATTCTATTGAGGTTATCAAAGAAGACGGTTCAAAACAAACTCTTAATGCCAAGAATTTTGTTATAGCCACCGGCTCCGAAGTTGTGCAATTGCCAAATGTTGAAATCGATGAAAAAATCATCATTTCCTCAACGGGGGCGCTTAATCTTGAAGCGGTTCCACAAAAAATGATTGTAATTGGCGCGGGAGTTATCGGTTTAGAACTCGGATCGGTTTGGAGTAGATTTGGAGCCGAAGTTGAAGTGATTGAATATCTCGATAAAATTACTCCGACAATGGACAATGAAATTTCTAGAAATTTCCAAAGAATTCTTGAAAAACAAGGTTTTAAATTTCGCTTATCAACTAAAGTTTTATCCGTTAAAAAAGATAAAAAAGGCGCAATTGTTGAAGTTGAGTCGGCTCAAGGTGGCAACAAAGAAACTCTAAGTGCCGATGTGGTTTTGGTAGCAATTGGTCGCAAGCCAAATACCAATAATTTAGGCTTAGAAAATGTTGGTGTAAAAACCAATAATCGTGGTTTTATTGAAAATCATCATTTGCGCACAAACATTGAAAATATTTACGCGATTGGTGATGTCACAACTGGCCCAATGCTTGCTCACAAAGCTGAAGATGAAGGCGTGGCAGTTGCAGAAATCATCGCCGGTCAAGCTGGACATGTAAATTACAATACTATTCCAAATGTAATTTATACTTATCCAGAAATTGCTTCAGTTGGCAAAACCGAAGAAGAATTAAAAGCGCAAAATATCGATTATAAAGTTGGTAAATTTTCGATGATGGCAAACTCGCGCGCCCGCGCCACTTTTGATGAGCAAGGCTTTGTTAAAATATTATCTTGCACTAAAAAAGATAAAATTTTAGGCGCTCACATTATTGCTCGCGAAGCCGGAAATACGATTCATGAGATTGTTGTTGCAATGGAATTTGGCGGAAGCGCCGAGGATATTGCGCGGACTTGTCATGCTCATCCGACTTACAACGAAGCGGTTAAAGAAGCCTGTCTCGCGGTTGACAAAAGACAGATTCACTCATAAAAATAAAAAACACCACAAAAAATCCATCATCGCTGTTTTTGAAATTCACCCGATTGAGAAACCTTTTTTGCGCTTGGATTTGGATTTAAACTTGGAGCCTCGGAATCATTTTTTTTCAAAATCATTTCAATCGCATCACTCTCTATAATTCTAGCAAAGATTAATTTAATTACGCTTGTATGACCAGCTTTAGAAGCTAGATGCAAAGCCGTTTGCCCGTTTTTATCTTGAATATTTAAATTAGCACCGCCCATTAATAACAGACAAACTATATCTAAATTATCGACTTCGGAAGCTAAGTGCAAAGCTGTTTGCCCGTTTTGATCCTGAATATCTAATTTAGTTTTTTTTTCTCTTAAAAATAAATCAACGATACTTACATTGCCAACCTTGGAAGCTAGATGTAAAGCCGTTTGCCCATTTTTATCCTGAATATTTAAATTAGCCTCATGCATTGATAACAAACCAACTACATCGAGATGATTCGCCTTAGAAGCTAGATGCAAGGCCGTTTGTCCGCTTTGATCTTGAGCATCTAAATCATATTTTCTACTTTTTAAAAGCGTATCGACCACAATTATCAAGCCCCTTTGCGCTGAACGATGAAGAGTGGTCTGACCATCTTGATTTTTATTTTCTGTAAATAATTTAATATTGTTTTCGATTAATAAATTAGCAATTTTTGGATTATGATTTTGAATCGCCAATTGCAAAGAGGTTCGACCCTCATTATCTTCAATTCCTATATCGACTTCTTTTTTTAATAAAAGCTTTACTATGTCGATAGAATTAGCTTCGGAAGCTATGTGTAAAGGGGTTCGCCCATTTTGATCTTGAATATTTAATTTAGCGCCATGCTCCAATAATAAGTTAACTATATTACAATTACCAGCTTCACAAGCTAGATATAAAGGCGTTTGCCCATTTTTACCAGTAATATTTGGATCGGATTTTTTATCCAATAAAAACTTTACCATATCTTCGTTATCCTTTGCGCAAGCAAGATGCAAAGCGGTTGCGCCACTAATACTAAATGCGTCAATATTAGCTTTGTATTCCAATAATAATTCCACAACATTTTTATGACCATTTCGCGAAGCAAAATGCAAAGGAGTTGCATTGGCATCGCTTAGAATGTCAACATCAGCCCCTTTCTGCAACAATAATTTAACTACCTCATAATGACCATTTTGCGCAGACACATGTAAAGCGGAATAATTTCTAAATTTTTGATTTTTAGCATCAATTTTAGCGCCTTCTTTCAGCAAAAATTTAACCATACTTACATTTCCCGATTCCGCCGCAAAATGCAAAGGTATCGCCCCCGATTCTTCATCTACACAATTTATATCGGCACCCTCGGATAATAAATCTAGCAATTTTTCTAAATTATCGCTAAAAATCGCGTCGAAAAATTGCGAATCTAATCTTCGAAAATGATCTTGTCTCGATGAAATCATAGAAAAATAATAAGTTGTATTGATGCTATCTTCGCCATTTCCAATTAAAAAATATATGAATTATATAAAATACATTTAAGTCGCGCAAATATGGTAATTGGTAATGGAACTGTTGGAAATAGCGATGGATCAGTAGTAGCTAGTTCATTTACAGGATCACTATTTGGTACTGCAAGTTATGC
>CAIOKL010000278.1 GCA_903858915.1 uncultured Alphaproteobacteria bacterium
AGGATTGTAAGTTGCAAATTATTGTCAAAAGTAAAATAAAAAATTTCATAATTTTAAAATCTCATTAACCGCTAAACTCATTGGATTTTTGATGTTATTTAAGCCAAGAATTTCGAGCGAATTATTAGCATCGATTATTTGTTTTTGCGCGCAATCTTTATTTTCGATAAGTTCAAAAATTTTTTCGGAAATTAATTTTCCATTGCAATTATCTTGAAGAAGTTCGGGAATAATTTCTTTTTTGGCAATCAAATTTAAAAGATTAGCAAATTTTATTTTAACCATTCTTTTTACGATGAAATGAGTTATAAAATTTATTTTATAAGCGATGATTAAAGGAATTCTATGTAAAGATATTTCAATGGCGTTGGTGCCTGATTTTGCAAGCGCAAAGTCACATGAATAAAAAGCTTTTTTCTTGTAATCTTGTTGTTCAATTAAGAAATATTCAACGGCAATTTTTTTAGACAATTCTTCGACAATATTTTTAGTTTTTTTGACGATTGGAATAACGATTTTTATATTAGGAATTTTGTTTTTTAAAATATTTATAGCGTCGATAAATTCTGGAAATATTCGCTTAACTTCGCCATTTCGACTTCCGGGAGTTAGTAAAATTAATTTAGAATCGTGAGGAATTTTATAAAATTCACGAAACTCAGAATTGATTTCATCTTTTTTAGAAAAATCTGGGGCGTCATCAATTAAAGGATGTCCAATAAAAACACTTTTTAAGCCATATTTTTCAAAATATGGAGGCTCAAAAGGAAGAATTGTTAGAAGCAAATCGTAAAGTTGCGCAATTTTTTTGGCGCGCCCCTCGCGATAAGCCCAGACTGATGGCGCGATTAAGTGAACTTTTTTAATTTTTGAAAAATCGGAAGTTTTTTTCAATTTTTTTAAAACTCTAAAACAAAAATCCGGTGAATCGATGGTGATTAAAATATCCGGTTGAAAATCATGAATTTTCTCAACAACTTGATTAATTCTTTTTAATAATTTGGGAATGTGCGGAACCACTTCTAAGAAGCCCATAACCGCTAAATCTTCAAGAGAAAAAATTGATTTAAATCCACAATTTTCCATTTGTTGACCGCCAACTCCGCAAAATTCAATTTGTGGATTTGATATTTTTAATTCGCGCACTAACTTAGAGCCAAGAAGGTCTCCCGATGCTTCACCCGCCACAATAAAAATTTTTTTAATCATAAACTTTGCCAAATTATTTTTTTAAATTTATTATGAATAAACTATTAGTTTTTTCAAAACTTTTTTCGTAATAATTAAAATTAAAATTCAATTTAAGAAATTAATTTTGTAAATCAAAATTAAAATTAAAAACAATTTAAAACCTCAATATTTTTAAAATTTATGACTAGAAAAATTGCAGTTGTGGGCGCCACGGGAAATGTTGGACGCGAAATTCTAAATCTTCTTCATGAAAGAAAATTTCCCGCTGATGAAATCGTTGCTTTGGCTTCGCAAAATTCCGTCGGTAGAAAAGTTTCTTACGGCAATAAAACTTTAATCGTGCAAGCGCTTGATACTTATGATTTTAAAGGCACTTCGATTGCGCTTTTTTCTCCGGGTGGAAAAGTGTCGGCGATTCATGCGCCAAGAGCTGGCAAGGCTGGTTGCGTTGTCATCGACAATACTTCGCATTTTCGTATGGACGAAGATGTGCCGTTGATTGTTCCGGAGGTCAATCCTGAAGCGATTGCGGGCTATAAAAAAAGTAATATTATTGCCAACCCAAATTGCTCAACGATTCAAATGGTTGTTGCGCTAAAACCTCTTCACGACATTGCAAAAATTAAAAGAATTGTTGTGGCAACTTATCAAGCGGTTTCGGGCGCGGGTAAGGAAGCGATGGACGAACTTTATAATTCGACAAAAAAAGTTTACGAAAACCAAAATGTCGAGCCTTCTAAATTCAGTCGCCGTATCGCTTTTAATGTGATTCCGCAAATCGATGTTTTTATGGAAGATGGCGTTTCAAAAGAAGAGTGGAAAATGAAAGTCGAAACTAAAAAAATTCTTGATCCAAATATTGAAGTTGAGGCGACTTGCGTTCGCGTGCCAGTGTTTAATGCGCATTCCGAGGCTGTTAATGTCGAGTTTGAAAGCGAAATTACTCCCGAACAAGCTCGTGAAGCCCTTGAAGAAACTGACGGCGTTATCGTAATTGATAATCCTCAAGAAATGAAATTTGTAACTCCGATTGAAGCTTCCGCAAAAGATCCAGTTTTTGTATCGAGAATTCGTAAAGATTCTTCGGTTAAACACGGTCTTTCTTTGTGGGTTGTGGCGGATAATTTGAAAAAAGGTGCGGCGCTTAATGCAGTGCAAATTGCTGAAATTTTAGTTGAGAAATACGGGTTGTAAATAACTGGTTTCTAATTTTAAAATTCATTGTTGGCGAGGTTATTTACTCGCAATTGCGGGGAGTTTGTCAAAATAAAATCAATCGCTAATGGACGAAATTATTTCGCCCGAAGCAATTGTTGGTTTTATCAAAATTTGCGTAGAGATTATTTATATAATCATCGTTCCCGCGCCACTTTCAGTGAAGATTTCCATTAATAAAATATTGTCAACACCGCCATTGAGAATATGCGCATGCCCTACTCCGGCTTCAATAGCACTGATACAAGTTTCAATTTTTGGAATCATTCCGCCAGTTATAACGCCGTCAGCAATCATTTGTTTGGCGGTGGCAACATTCAAATGACTTACTAATTCGCCATTCGGAAGCATTACGCCGTCAATATCGGAAAGAATAATTAATTTTGAGGCATTAATTGCCGATGCGATTGCTCCGGCAACGGTATCAGCGTTGATGTTATAAGTTTCGCCATTATCGCCAATTCCGATTGGGGCGATGACGGGAATTATATCGGAATCTTCGAAAATACTTAAGAAATCTGGATCGACTTGATAAGGCTCGCCAACGAAACCGAGATTAAGAATTTTTTCAATATTTGAGTTTGGATCTTTTTTAACTTTGGTGGCTTTTTTAGCGCGAATTAAATTGCCGTCTTTGCCACAAATTCCGATGGCTTTACCTGAGGCCAAATTAATTTCTTTCACAATCATTTTGTTAATTGAGCCAGCTAAAACCATTTCAACGATATCAACGGTTTCAGCATCTGTAACCCTTAATCCGTCAATAAAAGTTGATTTTATGTTGAGTTTTTCGAGCATTTTGCCGATTTGCGGACCACCGCCATGAACAACGATTGGATTGATTCCAACTTGTTTAAGTAAAACTATATTTTTCGCAAAATTTTTTAAATTATTTTCGCCACCCATTACCGCTCCGCCAAACTTAATAACAAAAGTTTCGCCAGAAAATTTGCGCATGTAAGGCAAGGCTTCGCAAAGAACCTCGGCTTTTTTGATCCATTCTTGTTGACTACTTTCTTTTTGCAAACTTATTTTTTCAATAGGTGTTATTTCGCAAGATTTATTTTTATCATTAATATTTATAATGTTTGTCATTTTTTAAATAATTCAATTAATTTTTACTAAGTAAAAAACATTTAATTGTTCAATCAAGAATTTTTTATAAAATCTTTCATGGGAACAATTTCATAATCGCAAAAATTATTTAAACAATCAATAAATTTTAAAGTTTTTATTGGCATTAATTGATGCTCATTAACGATTATTTTAGAAATTTTTAGATTTTTATTTTTTATAGCTTCCAAACAACAAAGAGTGTGACTTATTGAACCTAAGTAATTTGAGGTAACTAATAAAATTGGTAATTTTAATTCTTTAGCCAAATCTAAAAAAGTAAAATGATTATTAATCGGCGTCATTACTCCGCCAGCGCCTTCTATCAATAATGTTTGTTGATTTTTTTGAGAATTTTTAATATTTTTTACGCAAAAATCTATAATTTCTTTTTTGGAAATATTGCTTACAAAATTTGGGGAAAGAGCTTTTTTAAAACGCCAAGGAGAAATTTTATCAAGATTTATGTTATTTATTTTGATATTTTGCGCCATTAAAATTTTAGCGCTATCAGAATTATTATCATTGGTAAAGCCTGTTATTATTGGCTTAATGGCATTATATTTGGAATTTTTTTTGCATAAATTTTCGACAAGAAAAGTTTTACCGATATCGGTCCCGACCGCTAAAACTATATAAGATTTTTCGTTGAGCATTATTGTAAATTAGAGAATGTGCTATAAATCGGACCGAACACCGCCACCGCAATCCACGCGATCATTCCACCCATGATGATTGTGATTGTAGGTTGAATTAAGGATACAATCCTTTCGATTGAGTCATTGATTTCTTTGTCATAGAAATATTTGATATTTCTTAAAGAGCCTTCCATGTTACCACTTTCCTCACCGACTTTAAACATTCTAACTACGAGGTTGGGGAAGAATTTGGTGGCGGAGATTGATCCTGAAAGAGATTGGCCGTCGGAAACTTGTTGGCGTACAAATGAGAGGGCGCCTTTGATGGCTTTATTTTTTAAAGTAACGCTTGAAGAATCAAGGCATTCAAGCACTCCCAGACCACTTTTGAAAGTCATCGAGAAAAATTGGCAAAATTTTGCGGATTCAATTTTAGTAATAATCGGTCCAAAAACTGGAATTTTAAGTTTAATGTAATCGATTTTTACGCTAAGTTTTGGAAATCTTCCAAGAATTTTCATTACGGCCCAAATCGATGGCGGAGTTGAGACTATGAGGAACCAATAGGTTTGAACGAAATTCGAAAAAGCGATTAATGCAACGGTAAGAAATGGTAAACCAATACTTTGCGCCGCCAAGAATCCGGTAACTTTTGGAACTACCACCGCGGTCATGATTCCAAGCACTGTAAACATCAAAATTATACCGAATAAAGGACCCATTATGGCCTTACGAGTTTTTCGACGAATTTCAATATTCCATTTAATATCTTCAATAATATTTAAAAAAGAATTTGATAAATTACCAGTTTTTTCACCCATTGAAATCAAGCCAATGTAGGTCGCTTTGAATATTTCGGGGCGCTTTGCAAGACTTTCAGAAAATAAATTGCCATTTTTAATTGATTCGTAAAGCTCTTGCATCAAGTTTTTAATTTTTGATGAATCCGCCGTTTCTTTTAAATCTTGTATGGAGTCAATGATTGATACGCCTGCTCTATCCAGCTGTTCAAGGTGAATAAAAATTGTAACTAATTCTGAGCTTTTTAATCCTCCAAAAAATGCAGAGGCGCGCTTTTTATCTTCGCGATAAGAGACTAATTCCATTTCGCTCGATTTCAATAAGGACATCAACTCAGATGGGTTATCGGCGGCAATTTTGCCACTAACATATTTTCCATCTTGATTGATTGCTTTATATTTAAAATTAGCCATTTTTTATTTTATTTTTTTCATTCTTTTTAAAATCATCTCGCGTTTTAAAGGAGAGATTTTATCAACAAAAGTAATGCCGTTTAGGTGATCGATTTCATGTTGAATACAAGTCGCAGAAATCCCATCAAAGTTTTTTACTTGCTTTTCGCCATTGAAGTCAAGATATTTTAATTTAATCGATTCAGGACGAGTCACTTCGGCTCGCGCACCTGGAAATGACAGGCAACCCTCGTTAAAAACCGAGCCTTTGCTAGAAAATTCAATAATTTCAGGATTAACAAAATATTGCGGATTGGCATTTTTAATGTGAATTCCCGAGCAATCGCCATGATGGTGATGATGATCGTTATCGTCCGATTCATAATCGATATACATCACTAAAACTCTTTTTAAAACCCCCACTTGAACACTCGCCAAGCCAATCCCATTCTCGCTATACATGGTATTTAACATGGCTTTCATAAATTCGCGTAATTCATCATCAACCGCCAAAACTGGTTTAGAAATTTTTTTAAGAAGCGGGTCTGGCGCGAGAATTAGGGGTAATATTTTCATAATTAATTTTCTAAAATTTTTGTACAAACTTTTTTTAAAGTTAGTGGATAAATTTCATGCTCTTTAGCTAAAATTTTTTGAGATAAAATATCTTTGTTGTCATCTTTATCGATATCGACTTGAGACTGCATAATTATTGGTCCCGCATCCATTTCATGAGAAACAAAATGCGTGGTACAACCAGAAATTTTAGCGCCAGCTTTTAAGGCATCTTCCACAGCGTTGGCACCTTTGAAATCGGGAAGTAATGATGGATGAATATTAATAATTTTATTATGCCATTTATCTACGAACCACTCAGAGAGAAGGCGCATGAAGCCCGCCAAGCAAATTATTTCAACATTATATTTAATAATTTCTTGATGCAGAGCTTTGTCAAATTCTTCGCGAGAATTTGGATAATTACTAAAATTTTTATGATCTAAAATGAAAGTTTTAATTGATTTTGATTTGGCGTATTCTAACCCTAAAGCGTTGTGGTTGTTTGAACCGACTATTACAATTTCAGCTGGAAAATCTGAATTTTCGCAAGCGTCAATTAATTTTTGCATATTCGATCCGCGTCCCGAAATTAAAATGGCGACCTTTACTTTGTTTTGCATAATTAAAACAAACTTTTCAATGATTCAAACATTAAATTGCCATCATTTGAACCAGTATTTTTGTCAACGGCCCGTTCAGGGTGAGGCATCATGCCCAAAATATTTCTCGATTCATTAAAGACGCCGGCGATATTGAAAATTGAGCCATTCGGGTTTGAATCGTCGGAAACATTACCATTTTCATCGACATAACGAAAAGCCACCAAGCCTTTATCTTCAATGTTTTTAATGGTATTTGGCTCGGCGAAATAATTGCCGTCCATATGCGCGATAGGAATTTTAATTATTTGACGATTTTTATATTTTTTAGTGAAATCCGAATCATTATTTTCAACCCGCAAATTGACTTCGCGACAAATAAATTTCATTTTTTTGTTTCGCATCAAAACTCCCGGCAATAAATTGCTTTCGGTTAAGATTTGAAAACCGTTACAAATGCCCAAAACTCTAACGCCTTTTTGCGATAATCTTCTGACTTCTTGCATTATCGGAGAAATGCTTGCCATGGCGCCACTGCGAAGGTAATCGCCAAAAGAAAATCCTCCAGGAACGACGATTAAATCTAGGTCATTGTCGAGAGAAGTTTCGGTGTGCCAAAGGCGCTGAACTTTGCTACTTAATTTTTGTAAAGCGATGACGGCGTCGCGATCGCAATTCGAACCGGGAAAAGTTATAACGGCAGATTTCATTATTTAAAAATTTAAATTAATTTTTTAAGATTTGATATGAATAATCTTCGATAATTTTATTAACCAATAATTTATCGCAAATATCATCAACGATAATTTTAATTTTTTCTTGATCAGTCTCGTTGATTTCAATATCGACAAACTTTCCTTGACGAACATTGGAAATTTGGGAGTAACCAAGATTTTTATTCAAAGAGGCTTCAATGGCTTTTCCTTGAGTGTCTAAAACGGCTTTTTTGAGCGCAATATTAATTCTGATTTGCATAATTTAAAAATTAATTTTTAATCGATTAGCAACCTCTTGATAGGCTTCAACTAGACCGCCTAAATCACGACGAAAACGGTCTTTGTCAAGTTTTTCAGAGGTATTTTCGTCCCATAATCTACAACTATCGGGACTAATTTCGTCTGCCAATAAAATTTGATTTTTATTGTTCACATCAAAACCAAATTCAATTTTAAAATCAACTAATTTAATTTGAATATCTTTAAATATTTTTTGGAGAATATTGTTGATTTTTAAAGAGTAATCCTTGATTTCTTGAAGTTGATTTTTGTTGATAATTTTTAAAACATTGATGGCATGATCATCGTTGATTAAAGGGTCGCCGAGGGCGTCATCTTTGTAGCAAATTTCAAAAATTGGCGCTAATAATTCGCGACCTTCTTCGATGCCAAGTCTTTTAGCCATTGAGCCGGCGGAGATGTTGCGAATTATAACTTCGAGCGGAATAATTTTGACTTTTTTAATCAATTGCTCTCTTTTATCGAGCCTTTTAACGAAATGCGTTGGAATGTTTTCTTCGGCGAGTTTCAACATTATGAATTCGGAAATAACATTATTTAAAACGCCCTTCCCTTCAATCACGGCCTTTTTTTGAGCGTTAAAAGCGGTGGCGTCATCTTTAAAATATTGTACTAAAAAATTTGTATCTTCAGTTGAATAAAGAATCTTGGCCTTGCCTTCGTATATTTTATCAATTTTTTGCATTTTATTTATAAAAAAATTTTTAAATTTATTCCCATTTTGCGATTGGCGGTAAAGACATAAGAATTGCTTCAACATTGCCTCCCGTCATAAGTCCAAAGCGGGTTCCGCGATCATAAATTAAATTAAATTCTGCATAAAGTCCGCGTTTTTGGAGCTGAATTTCTTTTTGTTGTTCGGTAAATTTTTTGGACATTTGGCGACGCACAATTTTTGGATAAATATCTAAAAAAGCCAAGCCAACATTTTTAGTAAATTCAAAATCATTGTCAAAATTTTCGGTGTTTAAATAATCATAAAAAATTCCGCCAACACCGCGCGCAACATTGCGATGCTTGATGAAAAAATATTCGTCACACCATTTTTTTTGCTTTTCGTAATAAGTTGGATCGGCAGAATCGCAAGCTTTTTTTAAAGAAGCGTGAAAATCAATGGTGTCTTGAGGGTTTTCAACGGCGGGGTTGAGGTCAGTTCCGCCACCAAACCAAGTTTTTTGAGTGCAAATAAATCGCGTGTTAAGATGAACGGCGGGAACGAGTGGCGACTTCATGTGCGCCACTAAAGAAATTCCGCTCGCCCAAAATCTTGGATCTTCTTTGGCGCCGGGAATTTCGTTGCGAAATTCGGGGCTAAATTCGCCATAAACTTCCGAAAAATTTACACCAACTTTTTCAAATACATTGCCTTTCATTACAGACATTTCGCCGTGTCCGCCATCATTGTCGGGACGCGATTTTTCTTGTCGATCCCAATTTTTTCTTGAAAATTTTCCAGGGTATTTTTTATCGAATTCGGCTTCAATTTTTTCGAATTCAAAACAGATTCCATCGCGTAAAAAACGAAACCAATTTGAGCATTTTTGTTGCTTTTCTTCAAGATTCATAATTTAAATAAATTTAGGTTTACTGAATAAAAAATTTATTTTAAAATAACTTTTTTTAAATAAAATCAATTTATTACTATATTTAATTTTTTTTTCAAAAATGAATTTGAAATCAAGTTTTTTACATGAATTTTTTGAACGCGGATATTTAGCTCAATGCACTGATATATCAAAGCTTGACGAGGTTTTTTCGCAACAAAAAATTACCGCTTATATCGGCTTTGATTGCACTGCAAAATCTTTGCATGTTGGCAGTTTGATTCAAATAATGATTTTAAGATTGCTTCAAAAGCACGGTCATAAAGCTTTAATTTTGCTTGGCGGAGGAACGACAAAAATCGGCGACCCTTCTGGCAAGGATGACGCGAGGCAAATATTAAATTCTAGTAAAATTAATGAAAATTTAGTTGGAATTCGCAACACTCTTCAAAAATTTATAAATTTTCAAGAAAATAAAGCGGTTTTAATAAATAATGATGATTGGTTGAAAAATCTCAATTATGTTGATTTTCTGCGTGAAATCGGCAAGCATTTTTCAATTAATCGCATGCTAACTTTTGATTCAGTTAAATCTAGACTTGAGCGCGAGCAACCCCTTTCTTTTCTCGAATTTAATTATATGATTTTGCAGGCATTTGATTTTTACGAGCTTCACAAAAATCATGATTGCATTTTACAAATTGGCGGTTCCGATCAATGGGGAAATATCGTTAATGGCGTTGAATTAATCAGAAAATTGGGATTCGAAAATGGCTTGTCTTCCAAAAAATCCGAAGCTTTTGGTTTGACTTCGCCACTTCTAACGACTTTTGATGGTAAAAAAATGGGAAAAACCGCCGACGGTGCGGTTTGGCTTGATGAAACAATGCTTTCACCCTTCGATTATTTTCAATATTTTCGCAATACTCACGATGGCGATGTAATAAAATTCTTAAAATTATTCACCGATTTATC
This sequence comes from uncultured Alphaproteobacteria bacterium, assembly GCA_903858915.1. GTDB lineage: Bacteria > Pseudomonadota > Alphaproteobacteria > Rickettsiales > UBA1997 > CAILUF01. The sequence continues at coordinate 10,043 of CAIOKL010000278.1, forward strand.
GCTCGAAGAAATTAAAAAACATGAAGATTTTCAAGGTCAAGAAATCAACAAAGTCAAAGAAATTTTAGCTTTCGAGACTACAAAAATATGTCATGGTGAAGAAATTGCCAATCAAGTTTTAAATAAAGCTCGGGCAATTTTTTTACAAAAAAATGTTGAAGCTTTTGAAGAAAAAATCATTGCTTTTGAAGAAAATAATCAAAAAAAATTAGTTGATATAATTTTCGAGATAAAAGCTACGGAATCAAAGGCTGACGCCAAAAGATTAATTGAAGGAAAAGCCGTTAAAATCAATAATGAAATTATTGCCGACATAAATCACATTATTAGCAATAAAAACGCTTTTGAATTATCGATTGGTAAGAAAAAATTTTTTAAAATTATTATAAAATAAAATGACAAACAAAATAATTGGCATCGGCAACGCAATCGTTGATTTTCTAGCTAAATCTGAAGATAATTTTCTCAAAAAACTCGAAGTTGAAAAAGGCTCGATGCTTTTAATCGATGAAAAATTTGTAGAAAGTTTAAGTGATTTATCGATTGAAAAATTTAGTTCGGGTGGATCGGTTGGCAACACAATTGCAACTTTGGCGCAACTCGATAATGCCGTTGATTTTATTGGTGTCGTCGGCGATGATGCCACGGGAAAAAAATTTATTGACGACATTCAAAAAAGTGGCGCAATTTTTAAGGGAAAAATTTTACCAAATCAAAAAACCGCCTCTTCATTTATTTTGGTAACCCCAGACGCTCAACGCACCATGCTTACTTATCTTGGATGCGCTTCAAAAATTGATGAAGTGCATTTTGATGAAAATGATTTCAAAAATGCTAAAATTTTATATATTGAAGGATATTTGTGGGATTCTCCGCAAACTATTTCGGCTTTAAAAAAATCAATTTATTTGGCGAAGAAAAATAATGTAAAAATTGCTTTTTCTCTCTCCGATTCTTTTTGCGTCGAGCGCCACCATCAAGACTTTATAAATCTAATAAAAAATGAAGTCGATATATTGTTTTCGAATGAGGCTGAGGCTTTAAAGCTTGCGCAATTAACTCATTTTGATCAGCAAAAAATTCACGATTTTTTTATTAATATTAATCCAAACATTGTCTTGGCTTTGACTAGGAGTGAAAGGGGTTGTATAATTATAAAACAAAATAAAATTTTAGAAATTTCTACAAAAAAAATTGAAAAAATTGTTGACACCACAGGAGCGGGAGATAGTTTTGCTAGCGGTTTCTTATATTATTTTGTTCGTGGATTTGATTTAGAAAAATGTGGCGAATATGGCAATTTTTTAGCCGGTAAAATAATTCAAAAATTCGGCGCAAGATTCGATTCTAGCGAAATAAAAATATTAAAATAATTTTTTGTAAAAATGACGCTCTGGACTACAAAAGAAATAACGGAAGCACTTGCGGATGAATTAAATAATTCAATAAATAATTCAGAAAATTTATTGATAGAAAATGTTTTTATCGATAGTCGTAAAAAAATTTATGCGGGTCTTTTTGTGGCTCTTAAGGGTGAAAATACCGACGGTCACAAATTTCTTATGCAAGCCTTCGAAAATGGCGCTAATTTTGCGCTTGTTGAGCAAATTCCTGATGAAATAAAAAATTCCAATTTTATTTCCCGATTAATTTTAGTTAAAAATACTTATAAAGCACTCGAAAAACTTGCTGAATTTTCGCGTCAAAGAACCAAGGCAAAAATCATTGCGCTTACCGGAAGCGTTGGCAAAACTGGCACCAAAGAAATGTTGAAATTAGCTTTCTCAACTCAAGGAAAAACCTTTGCTAATTCTGGAAATTTAAATAATCACATTGGCTTACCGCTTTCGCTATCAAACCTTGAAGCTGATTGCGAATATGCTATTTTTGAAATGGGCATGAATCATTTAAATGAAATAATTCACCTTTCCAAAATTGCGCGTCCGCATGTTGCGATTATTACCAATGTTGGCTCCGTTCATATCGAATTTTTTAAAAATGAACAAGAAATTGCTTTGGCAAAATCTGAAATTTTTGCAGGTTTAGAAGAAAATGGCGTTGCGATTATTAACGCCGATAATATTCATTTTGAATTTTTGAAACAACAAGCTCAATCCTACAAAATCCTTGATTCGAACCTAGTTTCTTTTGGCAATAAAAATCAAGCCGATTACCAAATTAACGACATTTCGATAGTCGAATCTTCTCTTTCAAAAATTGAAGCAAAAACTAAAAATTCTCAAAAAATTTCTTATTTAACGGGATGTTCGAATCAAGCCGTCAATTTCAATTCAATAATCGTGGTTGCTTGTCTTGATTTAATCGGCAAAGATTTAAATTCCGGATTAGCTGTTTTAAAAAATTTTTCTAGCTCTGATGGGCGTGGCAAAGTTAGTGATATTATTGTTAATGGCAAAAAAATTACGATAATTGATGACACCTACAACGCCAGCATTTTATCAATGAAAGCCGGATTACAAAATTGTGAAAAATTAAAAAATATTTTAAATAAAAAAAGAATGATTTGCGCTCTTGGAGACATGCTCGAGCTTGGCGAAAAATCTTTAGAAATTCATGGCGAAGTTTTAAATTTTGTCAAAGAAAAAAATTTTGATCAAATCATTTTAGTTGGCAAAAAAATGGATGAAGTTAATCAAAATATTAAATTAAAAAATTCTAAAAATTATCCTGATTCAATTTCTGCAAGTCTTGATTTTGAAGGCATTTTAAATGATGGCGACATCGTTTATTTAAAAGGATCTCGTGGAATGAAAATGGAAAAAATCATTGAAAAATTAACCTTAAAAACCAGTGTTCACTAGTCTTGTAATTTTTAAAAGCCTATGGCTTAAAGCCTTTGTTTGCTTGGCTTCATCTTATTTAATCGCATTTTTTTCAATTCGCAAATATATTGCGATAATGAATAAGAAAAATTTATTTCAGCCGATTCGTTCCGACGGCCCCGAATCGCATTTAAAAAATAAAAAACGCACCCCGACCATGGGTGGAATTTTTATAATTTTGGCAACTTTGCTAACTACTTTTTTCTTCATCGATATTTATAATCGTTATATTTTAGTTATCTGCTCAATCATGATTTGCTTTGCCTCGATTGGCTTGATTGATGATTTAATGAAAGTTGTTTTTAAAAATACCAAAGGTTTTCGTGGCAGTTATCGTATCGTTATTCAATTTGGAATTATCGGTTTGGCCTTTCTGTGGCTTAATGTGATTGACCCAATTCATGCGACCGGCGAAATATTTTTCCCGCTCGGCGCGCATCATTATTTAGCTCTAAATTTATCGCTTTACATAATTTTTGTAACAATAGTTATCGTCGGATCGTCAAACGCCGTCAACTTAACGGATGGCTTAGACGGCTTGGTTTCCGTGCCGGCAATAATAAATTTAATTTGTTTAATATTGTTAATTCACGCTTCGTCAACTCGCGAATTGGCTACTAAATTCAATGTTCCGCATGTTTTATTTTCGGGAGAAATTATATTTTTTTGTATAGCTTTGATCGGCTCAATTTTAGCTTTTTTAACCTTTAATTTTAAACCTGCTAAAATTTTTATGGGCGATGTTGGAAGTCTGGGAATTGGCTCTGTTCTTGGTTTGATTGCCATAATTGTTAAACAAGAATTTGTATTTTTCTTAATTTCAATTTTATTTGTCGCCGAAGCGCTTTCGGTGATTCTTCAAGTTGGTTCTTATAAATTACGCAAAAAAAGAATTTTTTTAATGGCGCCATTACATCATCATTTTGAAAAATTAGGATGGAGCGAGCAACGGGTTGTATTCAGCTTCTGGACGGCTTCTTTCTTTTTTGCAATTATTGGAACCTTGGTTTTTTTATATTAATTTTTTAGTTAAAAAACAAAATTCAAATCCGTAAATTATCAAATAAATTTATTCAAATAAACTAACTTTATGAACAAAAAATCAAGAGTTTATCTTTATGATTCTACCCTACGAGACGGCGCACAGACTAGCACCGTCAATTTTTCTGTTCAAAATAAAATTGATATCGCCAAAATGCTCGATAAAATCGGCATTGATTTTATCGAAGGCGGTTGGCCGGGAGCAAATCCGATTGATGACGAATTTTTTTTAAAGCTTCCAAAGCTTGAAAAATCACAATTCGTGGCTTTTGGCATGACGCGACGCGTTAATAGTTCGGCGGGCAATGACAACGCGCTCAACGCTTTAATCAACTCACCGGCCCAATCGATTTGTATAGTTGGCAAGAGTTGGGATTTTCATTTAACGCACGCTTTACATATTTCTGAACAAGAAAATTTGGCAATGATTTCTGAATCGATTCAATATATCGTTAAAAGAAAAAAAGTGGCGATGTTTGACGCCGAACACTTCTTCGATGGTTATAAAGCCAATCCAAAATTTGCCTTAAATGTTGTTAAAACCGCTTTTGAAGCGGGTGCGCGCTGGGTTATTTTATGCGATACAAACGGCGGAACCCTGCCCTCGGAAATAAAATCAATAATTAATGAAGTCGTAAAAATTATTCCCGGAGAAAATCTTGGAATTCATTGTCATAACGACACCGGCAATGCTGTTGCTAATTCGATTTGCGCTGTTGAGGCTGGAGTGCGTCAAGTGCAAGGCACTATCAACGGTCTTGGCGAAAGATGTGGCAATGCTAATTTGACTTCAATCATTCCAACTTTGGCTTTGAAAATGGGCTATGATATTGGAATTGAAGAATCTCATCTTAAAAATTTATTAAAAGTTTCGCGATTTCTTGATGAAATTTTGAACAAAGAAAGTGATAAATTTGCACCTTATGTTGGTAAATATGCTTTTGCGCATAAAGGCGGATTGCATGTGTCGGCAGTAGCGAAAAACGCGAGTTCTTACGAGCATATTGAGCCTGAAAAAGTTGGCAATCATCGTCAAATTATGGTTTCAAATCAAGCGGGTCGTTCCAACATTATAAGTCGTTTGAAAGAAATTGGTTTAATTAAAAATGAAGAAAATTTGGGCGATAAAATTAGCGATTTAGTCAACATCGTTAAGGATTTAGAAACGCAAGGTTATGCGTATGATTCGGCGGATGCGAGTTTTGAAATTTTGGCTAAAAAATCATTATCGATTGTTCCGAATTTCTTCGAATTAATTAGTTTTAGCGTTGTTGACGAAAGAAGTCACGATGAAAATGGCGAAATTATCACGATGGCGGAAGCGACAATAAAAATTAAAATCGATGATAAAATCTCAATGGCAATTTCCAAGGGTAATGGACCGGTGAACGCTTTAGATAAAGCTCTTCGTAAGGCTTTATCAGAGAAATATCCAGTTTTAGAAAATATTAAATTGAGCGATTATAAAGTAAGAATTTTAACTCCTTCCGACGGAACGCAGGCAATCACGCGCGTGCAAATCGAATCTTGCGACGAAAAAGGTGAAGTTTGGACAACAATCGGCGTTTCCAAAAACATTATTGACGCCTCTTTCCGCGCGCTTCACGACAGCATGACTTATTGCTTAATTCGACAATAATTTAAAATTTTTTCAAAATATCGATTAATTGTTGATGGTCAAAGTAAACCGCAACCGCGCCTTTGTTATCAAAGCCATTTTCTAAAATTTTTTGGTCAATTGTTTTGGAAATTTTATTATCCGAATGTCCATAAATTATTGGAACGGCGCCTGAATTATGGGCGCATTCGACATCGGCAATGGTGTCGCCAACAAACCAAATATAATGTTTTTTGGTATCAATTTCCGAGCCGTTTAAAGCAAAATCAACCGGCTCGCGACTCGGTTTGTCGGAGTTGGCGTCTTGCGCGCCGACCAATGAAAAAAATAAATTTTCGAGTTGTAATTTTTTAACTTCTTTGCGTAAAGTAATGCCAATTTTATTGCTTACTAAAAATTGTGGAATGTTTAAAGTTTTTACAAAATTTAATAATTCAAAAGAATTTTTTAACAAAGAAATTTGCGCGATATTAATGTCGTGATAGGCTTTTTTGTAGATCTCGCCTGCCCTTTCCCAATCATTGCCAAAAATTTCTGGAAATGATTCGCGCATCGATTTATGAACCGAATCGCGAACTTTTTCAACGCTCCATTCTTCGCGATTGGTGGCGCGCATCGTTGAATTTATGGCGCTTTGAATGAGTGGCCAAGTATCGACTAAAGTGTTATCCCAATCGTAAATAATGGCGTCAGGTTTTTTTAAATTTTCAAAAGCTTGGAAATTTTTTTCGAGATTTAGCATTTTTATAAAGTTTCTTTGGTTGATTTAGGCGGACGCGGATCGAAAAATTTTTCAAATTTATTTTTCATGCCGTCCATTTCTTTTGCCTCGGGTAAGGCATCTTTTTTCTTGGTAATATTTGGCCATTTTTTGGTATATTCGCGATTAATTTCAACCCATCGCAATAAATCTGGAGATTCGGGAGAAATCGCTTCGGCTGGGCATTCAGGGACGCAAACACCGCAATCGATGCATGCTTCGGGGTCGATAACTAGCATATTTTCGCCTTCGTAAAAGCAATCGACGGGACACACCGAAACGCAATCGGTATATTTGCATCGAACACAATTGTCGGTAACAACATAAGTCATAAATTGTTATTTTTTAATGTTAATGATTGAATTTTGCGCTTCATGATTTCATTTTTAACTGCAATCAAAGAAACGAAAATAAAAGTGCAAAAATATGCCCCGAACATCAATAATAAAGGCTCTAAAAATGACGGATGAATTGCCGTTCCGCCCGAGCGAATAATGCTCGCTTTTTGGTGAAGAGAATTCCAATATTCAACCGAAAATTTGATGATTGGAATATTTACGAAGCCAACAATCGAAATGATCGCCGAGATTTTTTCAGCCTTGATTTTATCTTCAATATTGTCGAATAAAAGCAAATATCCCAAATATAAAAAGAATAAAATTAACATTGAAGTGAGGCGCGCGTCCCAGACCCACCAAGCGCCCCAAATGGGTTTACCCCAAATCGCTCCCGTAACTAATGTTATGAATGTAAATACGCACCCGATTTCGGCGACGGCGCGAGCGATTACATAAAAAAAGCGATTTTTCCAAACGAATCCGGCAATATTAAAACTTGCCATTAAACAATAAATTAATAATGACATCCATGCCGACGGAACATGAATATACATGATTTTAACAGCGTTGCCTTGTTGATAATCGTCGGGCGAAGAAGAGATTGCTAAGAGTGCAAAAAATAAAAATACTTTTGCCAAAATTATAAAAATTGGCGTAAAAATACGAAAATTTTTGTCAAAATTTTTTAATTGTAAAAAATAATTTATCATTTTAAAAGTTAAGAAAATGAAGGCTTTGTAACGCAATCGATAATTTACAAAAAATAAAATTTTATGCAAATATTATTTTCCAGATATTTCTTTTATTTCAAATTCTCTATCGATTTTTATATCGGCTCCCTTGCCTTTAAATTGCAAAAGAAGTTCTTCTTTGCGATTGTCTTTGATGTAAATATGCGAAGAGGAAACCATGCCCGAACTTAGATTCCAAGTTGGGTCTACGAAAATCCATTTATTATCAACGAAAATCATGTTCCACGCGTGGCTATCAAATTTATCATATTCGCCAAAAGCATAGCCATGAACGATTGAGGACGGAATTTTGGCAACTCGCGCCAACGCGTTAAACAAAGTTGCGAACTCGCTACAAACTCCCGATTTGGTTTGTAAAATTTGTTCGACGGTTAATAATTTTCCAAAATAATTTAAATCATATTTTAAAGTTTTATTAACATAATTTACGATTTTAGCGTGGAAAGGAATTGAGTCATATTGCGGATCGGCATGAATTTCTTGAAGAATTGGTTTTAAAAGCATTTCTTCACTTGGAGTGGTTTCGAGATATTTTTCAATTAAGCGATTATTTTCAATCGAATATTTTTTGCCCGTGGTAATTAGCGCTTTATTTTGAATAATTATTTCTTTGTCTTCGGGCTTTACATCGAAAGTTAGGACATCATTGTCGCGATTAGTAATATGTTTTTTGGGATTTTTATTCGCCCCAATCGTTTGATTTTGAACCTCTTGCGCCCCTCCTCTAAATAAATAAGGAGCAGTAATTTGTACTTCACCTTCGGAGCCGTTGAAAAGAACTTTACTTTTTATCGATACTAACCAAGTTTTAAAAGAATTAGTTATTTTTAGTGCCTCTTGAAGACCAACACTAGGAACAATACCATTGAATAAAACTTTTTTATTTTCAACAATAATATTTTTATGCGAAGAAATTAATTCGTAATTTTCACCGAAATCTAGCGAAATATTAGCCTTCGCGCCACCAGCAAATTGAGGGATGTAGAACGATTCTTGGCGAATATATTTGTTGATTTTTTCATAAGTATCTTTGGCCTCATATTCAATATAAGCGGTTTGATTATTTAACAAAGGTTTGTTGAAAAAAACTTCAAAAGAATTTGGAATAGATAAGGATTTTGCGCTGAGCGCGTTAACCCTAACATTGGAAATTATTAATCTGTGATTTGATGAGCTGGTAATTGAAAAAGAATTTATGCCAACATTTTGCGGTAAGCCTACAGCCTGAATCTGTATAAAGAATTTTGAAACGCGACCAAAATCGGTTAATTTTGCTTCTTCATTCCACTCAACAACTTTAATTCCTGCGAATGATTGTGAAATTAAAAAGAAAAAGATTAAAAAAGTTAATTTTAGTTGATTCATAAAATTTTAAAGAAAAATAAAAAAAATTCTTGGTAAATAAAAATTATTTAAAAATAATATGAAATCACTTATTTTAGTATGAAATCGTTTTAAATTAACAATTTTTCAAAAGATTTACGAATAAAAAATAATTCTCAACAAAATTATCATTTTAATCTTTTTTTGAGATAAAGTTAGCTTTAAAAATTGTTAAATCCAAGGTCTATCATATTCCGGCGCGCTTTCAGAGAGAGGCGAAGACGGAATATCCGCATAAATTTCGCCATTCATTTTAATAACGACTCGACCGGTATCGGTGACTATGCCAATTACCGCAAAATCCAAGCCCCATTTATCAAAAATTTTCTTAGCAAAATCTTCTCTTTCGGGTTTAACAATCATTAACATTCTTTCTTGGCTTTCGGAAAGCATAATTTCGTAAGGAGTCATATTTTTTTCGCGTTGCGGAACTTTTTCGAGTTCAAGTTCGATGCCGGTTCCGCCCTTCCCCGACATTTCGAAAGAAGATGAGGTCAAGCCCGCGGCGCCCATATCTTGAATTGACAAAATGCAATCACTTTGCATTAATTCGAGACAAGCTTCGAGAAGTAATTTTTCTGCGAAAGGGTCGCCAACTTGAACCGTCGGGCGCTTATCTTCGTCGCCTTCTTTGAATTCATCGGAAGCCATGACCGCGCCATTGATGCCGTCGCGACCAGTTTTTGAACCAACATAAACAACGCTGGCTCCAACTTCGGACGCCGCGGAATAGAAAATTTTATTTTGATCCGCCAAGCCGACCGTCATTGCGTTGACAATGATATTGCCATTATAACTTTTGTGGAAAGTGACTTCGCCACCAACGGTTGGAACGCCTACGCAATTGCCATATCCGCCGATTCCCGAAACTACTCCATTAACGAGTTGTTTGGTTTTTGGGTGAGAAATTTCGCCAAATCTTAACGCGTTTAAATTAGCAATCGGACGCGCGCCCATTGTAAAGACATCGCGCAAAATTCCGCCAACTCCAGTTGCCGCGCCTTGATAAGGCTCGATGAAAGACGGATGATTGTGACTTTCCATTTTAAAAATAACCGCTTGACCGTCACCGATATCGATGACTCCGGCGTTTTCACCCGGACCGCAAATTACCCACGGAGCTGTGGTGTGCATGGTTTTTAGCCATTTTTTGGTTGATTTGTAAGAGCAATGTTCGCTCCACATTGCCGAAAAAATTCCAAGTTCGGTAATTGTGGGTGTGCGACCTAGAATTTCAAGGACTTTGGAATATTCTTCTTGAGTTAAATTGTGATCTTTGATTAATTTTTCAGTGATTTCAATGTTTTTCATTTTGATAAAAATTCTTTGATATAAAGATAAAAATTTGCCGACAAATCTACTTTAAAAAAATCCAAATAACAAGAAAAAATTTATTAAAAAAATCTTACAAAAAAAATGCTAAAATAAAATCAAAAACTTACTTGTCTTATAGAAAAAAAAGGTTAAAATTTAATAGTTATTTTTAATTTCATAAATTGCATTTTTTCATGAATAAATTTATCGTTTACGGCCTAGGAATTTCAGGGATTTCGACCGCTAAAGCACTTGCCCAAAAAAACTTTGAAGTTACTGCAACCGATGATAATCAAAGGCTAATAGAAGATGATGCTCAAAAATACCCAGAAATAAATTTCAAAAACTGTTCTGAAATTTCTTTCGATAAAGACACCAAAATTTCATTTGCTCCCGGAATCCCTCTGCACTTCCCAAGGCCACATAAAATTCTCGAAATTTGTCAGAAAACTCAAGCGCAATTATCGTGTGATATTGAAATTTTTTACGAATTAAATCACTTAAATAATAATTTTATTGGCATCACGGGAACTAACGGCAAATCAACGACTACAGCCTTAACTGGCTTCATTTTTGAGAACCTAAAAGTGCCATCAAAAATTGGCGGAAATATTGGTATTGCTTGCTTCGACTTGCCACAAAATCAAAATAATTTTAACTACATTTTAGAAGTTTCTTCATATCAACTTGATTTGATGAAAAATGTGCGTTTTAACATCGCATGTCTTTTGAATATTACGCCCGATCACATTGATCGCCACGGCTCTTTTGAAGAATATATTCACTCCAAAAAAAGAATTTTTTTGAATCAAAATGCGCAAGATTTTGCCGTAATCGACATTGATAATCCGAACTCCGCAAAAGTTTTTGCAGAATTAAAAAATAATCAAAATTTTCAAGCAAATTTAGTTGAAATTTCTACCGCAAAAATTCCGCAAAATGGCGTTGCGGTTATTGAAAATAAAGTTTTGGTAAATTTACAAAATCAAAAATTTGAATTTGAAATTAATCCAATTTTAAAGGGTAAACATAATCACCAAAATATCGCTTGCGCTATTGCAATTACTTGTTGCTATCTCATTAAAAATGCGCAATTTAATCAACAAAAAATTCAACAAATTATTAAAATTATTGAAGAATTTAAAGGCTTAAAACACCGTATGCAATTGGTGGGAGCGGTTGATGGAATTAGCTTTGTCAACGATAGCAAAGCTACCAATGCCGAATCAACCGAAAACGCATTAAAATCTTATGATAATATTTTTTGGATTTTGGGCGGTAAAGCCAAAGAAGGCGGAATTGAAAGCCTCAAGCCCTATTTTTCAAAAATTCAAAAAGCTTATTTAATCGGTGAAGCTTCCGATGAATTTGCTAAATTTCTTGCGCAAAATTTCGTAAATTATGAAAAATGCCAAACACTTAAAAACGCTTTCGATAAAGCTTTGATCGATGCAAAATCATCAAATTTAATTGAAAAAAACATTATTCTCTCACCCGCATGCGCTTCATTTGATCAATGGAAAAATTTTGAAGAGCGCGGTGATTTTTTTTGTAAATTAGTAAATGATATTTAAAAAAATTTATACATTTTTAAACAGTTACTTCAATGGAAATAAGCTTTCCAAAGCCCTTTGGACGCTTATTTTTATTTTTACCCTCGCCTTTTCGGGCGTTTTATTTTTTACAGTTAAATCTATTGCGCGAACTGCAGCTCAACAAGAAGCTATAGCAGAACTTGCTAGTCAGGGGATTATTTACGGCGAAACTGAATGGGAAGCAGAGGAGAGGGAGAGGTTAGCGGCTGAAAATGCGAGAATAGCTCAAGCTGCTTCATCTCTAACTTTAACAAATATGAACACCGCGCCAACTGTTAGTTATGTTTCAAGTGGGTTTTCGGTCGATAAAGTAAACGAGTTTCATATTTTATATCAAAAACAAGGTCTTCTAGATAATAAAATTTATACTTCATATTTACCTCCCAAAGATACTTTTAACAAAGACACAGGGACTGAACACACTCTTGATCCTTGTCTTTATTTGGGTCAGAGTGGACTTAAAATGATCGGAAGAGATTGTATGATCAAAATTCCATTTGACTGCGGAAGCCCTCCAAATCAAATAACGGCAAAACCGGGCGAAAATTGCCTTTCATATTCGGCCGTATTTAACACCATTTCTGGTGGCAAAAAACTTGATCCAAAAAATTGTTCCGGTGTTGGCGCTGTAGATAAAACCAATTGCTTATCAACGCAAAGACCTTATTGCCACCTTACTCAAAACCCAATACTTGGAATTAATTGTAGACTTGCGCCGTGTAATTTAATTCCAAATCATCAATATCGAAGACCCGGAGTTAATTGTTTGGCGGATTGTAATGATATTTCGGGAATCCATATTTCCGAAGCACAATTTTTTATGGAAGGTTTTAATTGCTTATCTTCTTGCCGAACTTCTACGCCAAAATCAATTGGGGCAAATTGCGTTTTAGAGTTCAATGATTATGTAATGCCATTATGTACTGTCATCGATGCAAACACAAAACATTTTAACCTAACCACCGATCAAACTAGAAGAGAGGGATGTTTAGATGTTATCGATTTGCCTCTCTGCGTAGGTGGTGGCGATCAAGAACTTCAAAATTGTGTTAAAGAATGCAATGCCGTAACTTCTGGTAGTCACAATAAAAATTGTGTTAATTTTGATCAACTATCGAGCGCTAAATATAATGGATATGTAAATAAAAAATGCCATAGTTATTTTGACATAACCAGTTTGGGCGCGAATCCAAATTGCACTAAAATCGAATGTGATAAACTATCAATTACAGAATTAGCCAGATCTCTTAATATATTTGATGTTACGGAGAATCGAAAATATTGTACTCTTGCAAAATATACAAACTTTAGTATCGCTCAATTTTATGCAATAAATTCTATAGAACCTTCTAAAGCCTATCTCAGAGAATATGCTTTGGCGGATAAGCCTTGCTATTCTAGAGGAGATACCGAAGAAATTGAAACAATTCTCAGTAGCGCTTTTTTTGGTAGCTTCGGTAATACCAAAATTGCATATTTAAAAGCTCACGCCAAGAGTAAATATAGCATTGAAAACATTACAGTTTCAGATGAACAAGTTACCAAGGGGCATGCAGATTTTGTTTCAGATTACATTTATGCACCCGAAAGCATGTGCCATGTAGACAACGCCTCTCAAATGATCTCGTGCGAAAATTATAAAAGAAGCGAAATCCCCACAGCTCCTTACGATTGCAATGCTAAATCTTTTTGTGCGAATTGTCCGCAGACAATAACTGGTATTTGCTCTCAAGAATCAGATCAATATTGCTATAAAAATGGCATAAATTGTAATAGTTCAATTAATCAAATTTATCCGGTATGTTCAAGAACTCTTGTGGCGGAATCTAGACCTACTTCTGACGAATATGTTTCTTGGTTCTTCAGGCCAAATGTTCCGGGGGATGCCATAAAAACTAATAATACTAATACAACGACTTCTTTAGCTGCTATGAGTGGTTATCCAACCGAAAGCGTTACTACTAACAATCCTAATGAAACTATCTACATGAATATAGATAATATGAAAGCAAATGGATACGGAGCAGACTTCTTAGGATTCGGAGTTAGTCGACGAATAACTCCTCCATCTCAAGGTATGGATATGGGAATTCCCGGTGTTGGAGCTGGATATATTTGCGGAATGGGAGGAAATTATCGCGGAGTTCCAAATAATGATTCCGCTTATTTTAGAGGTGAAGTTCAAACCAATTATGAAATGGACGGAAAAGTTTCGCATGCTGTAGATGTTTGTATTAGATATGCAAGTGGATCCAATGCATTACAAAGTTGTGGATATAGAGACTGTCATAGTTCTTGTGCCTTCGGAATTTGTACAAAAATATGTGGAATCGATGTTTGTAGAACTCTAAAAATAGTAGAAGGTCCAAATGTGCCGATTCAAAATTGTGGTTCTAATGATTATAACTTTAGAAACGGCAATGGTGCCGAATGTGTTAAAACATACCAAACAAGTCTTGATGCCGTTAGTGAAAATACAAGAGTTAGAATTTATAAACCAGATGCTAGTAATTATATATGCGCCGTTCTTGAATTTCATGGTATTACAACGGATCTTCAAACAAACCCATTTTTTAATGGAACGGAATATTTTTCGGTACCAGATCAAAATAATAAAGGTGAAGCTAGAAAAATTTGCGTTAGCGGAACTTATGTAAAAAGTTCTGATTCTTGCGTTAATGGTATCGACTCAAATGGTGACAAAGCTAATTCAAATACTTGGAGAACTTCCAAAATAATTAAATATATCATGGAGCCGTCGGTCGATAACTATATTGATCAATATGGCATCGGTCCAGTTGATTTAAGTTCAAAACATACCGATCCAGAAACCAAAAAAGAAGTTAATCAAACTATTGGTAGAGTTAATTTTAATGTTAAAAGATACTTTGAAACTTCGGATTGTATTAAACATAAACAAAGAATTGGTGCGCCAGTTTACCATTCTGTAGCTACAATTATAAATTCAGAAAGGCTTTTTTTGCCATCTATTATTATTGAAAAAAAATGTAAAATTGCATCATTGGGAACTGAGTGTGAAAATGTTGATGAAACTGATTTTTTTAAACCGGCTATTTTAATTTTGTATGGTGGAAAAGATGTTTCTAGCTCAATACTCTCTGATGATCCAAGCACTCTAAACACCAACTACAAAATTCTTAAAATTGATGCTACAGAAAATGTAAGCGCTGATTATATCATAAAAGCTGCTAATTTTGGAATTTCGGGAATAGATGTTTCTCAAAGAGTTTTTATTAAAAAAGAATTTTCTGCCTCTCAACCTAAATTATGTTTGTATAAAAAGACTCCTATGGGAACTAATCCCGAAACATACAAAGAAGACATTATACAATGCGTAAATAGAAAAAGAGCGACTAGAGGTTTGATTCAACCCGCCGTAGTCGTACCAGCTCATACCAATCTTTCATTTCAAACGGGCTTTTTAAAAAACGAAGGAGCTTCACATAATTCAATTATTGGAGAATTGCCAAAGCAAGAATTCCAATTTATCAACATGACAACAAATATAAGAAATAAAGAGGATTTAAAAAAATGTATTGATATTACTAGTCAGGGCTTCCCAATTTGCATTCAAAGAGAAGAATGCTCTCTTCTTAACAATGAATGTGTTGAAAATGAAAAAGCTTTAATTATCGAAAAAAATAGTGCCAATCCACAAATTGGAATTATTCAACAAAAAGAACTTACTAGCAATTATTGCAAAAAAGAACTGCTTGCAAAATGTAATTCGAAAAAAGGTTATGCACTTACCGCTTCCAATCAAACTTTAAACACTTCAACAACTCAGGGCGTAGGTTTTAACGCAGAAAACAATCCCGCATATCACGGTTGGTTTAATGAATTTTGCATTGTAAGTGGCATAGAAAAACTCGATGACCCAGCTTCAAAAGTATATGTACTAACTCAGATTAATACCGATGGGCAATTAGGGTCTTGTATTAAAGATAATAATTGTGCAACTTGTAACGATCTTCGTTGTTTGAAAGCTAGCTGTTGTGCGATATTAGACGCTACTTTATTAAGCTCTGCGTCAGCTCGATTAGCAACTTCGCACGAACTTGGTTTATGTTATAATCTAGACAGTTATTTAAGAACTTGTTCCGCAATTTCATATGGAAAAAATAGCGATATAAGTGATCCATTTTTTATCGGAGAAAGTTATTTAACTAATCCCCATCAATCGCATATAGACAGATTCAATTCATCGCCTTATCGCAGTTTCAATGCGGAATATGAAGTAGCTTATGCCGGCACCAGTTCTGTAAAAGGAAAATGCGTTGGTTTTTATAAAAATGCAATTTCAGATACCGATCCAACGGCGAATTGTAATGCGAATGGAGAATGGGAAGGCTTTACCGAATCCTCATGCACAATGTATACTTGTCCGACTAAAAAACTGCCATTAGGCAATGGTGGCGCCGATTTAAATGGCGCATATCCTTCAGATTATGATGCGAGTGGAGTGCAACTATCTTCAAAAAGAGGCGTTATTGACGGATATGCAAATTGGGAGTCGTTGAAAAAAACCACTATTCAAAAACAACAAGCGACGGCGACTTCATGTATTGTTGGATTTGCCAAAAAAAATGCCTCATTTAATTCTAGCCAAATAAGCTTGGCCGAAGTTTCTCCAAGTGTATTACTCTCCTCATTTAATAACTATAAAGCAACTTTAAATCCTGAAGATCAGAAAGCGATTTTGTCGTTATTTAGCAAAATTAATGGCTATTCGGGCGGAAGCTCTCCAACTAGAAATTGTAATCAGCTTGGTTCTTGGGAATCGGTAACGGATTCTTGCGAAAGAATAACCTGCCCTCCCATTAAATTTACTGAGTCAGCTGATGCGGGCGCATTTAATTTGAATGATTATGATTTGACAGTAGCTGATTCTTCAGGTCAAAAAATTATTTATAGTATAAATTCTCCATACGGATCTTCAAGTGGCGACTTACCAACAAAAGCCAAATTTTTAACAAGCGTCGCTATAAATGCTCCGGCTTATTTATCGGTTACAAACAGCATGGATGCTTATAAATTTTTGATTAAAGATTCGGATGGTGTAAACAATGCCAGCATAGATAGAAATAAAGTTTATGTAGTTGAGATTTCTGCGGGTAGTTGGAAAATAATTCCAAACCAAAATGATGATGTTTTAAAAATTTTGTGGCAAAAATCCGGCGGTGCTTCTTTTGATAAAGGTTACGCTTTGCGAAGTAATCTATTTGATTACGAACCGACCGATGATCCCAATGATAAACACAGAGTCATTGGAACATGTAATGAAAAAATGGGATTTAAATCTTTATCGCAAGAATCTAGACCTCAACTTACATGCGACTCAAGCGGTAATTGGGTAAATCTTTCAAATCCTTGCGTTACTGATTGCGGAGCGATTTCCGATCCTGTGGCTAGAAACGCTATTCACGGATTTTCACGGTGGTTAAAATCAACTGCCGTAGTTGGTCAATCGAAAATTGAAACATCTAGTGGTTGTTCTGCAGGTGGTTATCAGCCATATCCATATACGCCATTATTTGACGAAGAAGGAACAAAAAAAGATTTTGGAATTGGTGCGAACGATAGAGAATTTATTACATCCGATAACTTCGATGCTATAACCGTTTCAAATGACGGAGCCAATTTTATTGCGCAAGCTGGAACTGGAGAAAACTTAACTCCGTCGGTGAATAATATTGATGGAATTTATTACAATCTTAAAATACAAACCTCGGTTTCCGATGTTCAAACATCCGCTTTCAGCTCAACTCAAGCTGGCGTTCAAACTGTATTTTATTTATTTGACAGCGCGCAAAGACTCAGTATGTCTCCTCCTTCTAATGCGGTTTGGTCAAAAATTAATTTCTCAAGTTTCGGCACTCCCGACTATTCCATAAAAGGCAATGTTGTTGAAAACGCATCTTGCCGTTCGCCTTATTCTAAATTAATTTTCGCTAATAAATGTATTGGAAAAACTAATTGCTCCGTGGGTTTGTCTGATTTTACAAATTACGATAGTACCAACACTTGCAACCAAACAAATCCTGGCAATGGAGTAAATGGTGAACAAAATGACACGGTTATTAGCTATGGTTCGGGCGGTGGCGGTGGCGGTGGCAATAATGCGGGAGCTGGAGGCGCTCCAACGAGTTCAATAAATATAAACGGCATTTCGGGAAGTTCATATTACGATAAAGCATTTCATGTAACTCCGCCAATTCTATCAAATGCGTTAAATAATGGTGTCAAAGTTGATTTAAAAGTGGCTGATACCGGTCAATTCATCGGCAAAAATGGTTCGGTTAAAATTATCGAATCAACAACTTCTAGTTTCTCAGCCCCGAGAGAATCTAATTACACTTCACCAGGAGAGAATACTCACACCGTTACAGCGGGTAGTTCTGGACAAAATATTTATATCAAATATGAAATGAGTGGCGCGGGTGGCGGTGGTGGCGGACCAGGTTTGAATCAAGGAACTGACGGCGCCAGCGGAACAAAAATGACCAATGGAGTTTTTGTGGTTAAAAATGGCACTATTTTAAAAATTTATGTCGGCGGTGGCGGTGGCGCTGGTAAAACTAAGTGCATTACTCCGTCAGGGGGTGGAGCGTTTTTAGATCCTAAACTATTTCAACCAAATAACAATATTTTTGCTTACAAAAAACCCGAAAGCAATTTCCTAGTTAAGGCATTAAGAGGAATCGGATCGATGTTTATTTCTGAAGGTTGGGCGGCGGCTCAACTAAGTTGTTATTTTTATAATAATGTCTGGTCAGATGGATATAGTCCGATTCTTGTTAATCAACTCGTTAATACTGGCTCATACTCGGCATTAAAATTAAAATGTTATGGATCTTTATCATTTTGTATATGTAGCACCTTTACATGTTTAAATAATATAGAAAATACAACAACTTATAATACACAAATAGATCCAAGCGATACACCAATATCGTTGAGATGCAAAGATGGTTATAGAAATAATGGAGAAGGACCAAAACTTACTTGCAAAAGAAATTTAACCAATCCTTCGATAAAAGATGAAATCCCAACTGGGAGTTGCATCGCAAATGAATGTTATCTTGATTCATGGACGGGATTTAGCCATGGAACTAATATCGTTGAAGGAGCTGGTGCTCTCAATTGTAGTCCCGGCTATACCGCTAGTACTTCACCGGCACCTGGTTATTATTGCGGAGCTGATGGTTTGAATCAAGGGATCCGTGCGACACAGGTAGGATCTTGCACTCTAAATTCTTGTACGCTTAGCGGAAGTGCATATTCTAATGCAGGAAGTGTTTCTGGATCTGGTGCAATTAATTGTAATTCTGGTTATACTGCTAGCACCTCTCCAGCGCCAACTTATGTTTGTAATACAAATAGTGGTCCCGCAACAGTTAGTGGATCTTGCACTCCAAATTCTTGTACGCTTAGCGGAAGTGCATATTCTAATGCAGGAAGTGTTTCTGGATCTGGCGCAATTAGTTGTAATTCTGGCTATACTGCTAGCACCTCTCCATCGCCAACTTATGTTTGTAATACAAATAGTGGTCCCGCAACAGTTAGTGGATCTTGCACTCCAAATTCTTGTACGCTTAGCGGAAATGCATTTTCTAATGCAGGAAGTGTTTCTGGATCTGGCGCAATTAGTTGTAATTCTGGCTATACTGCTAGCACCTCTCCATCGCCAAGTTACTATTGCGCAACAAATAACTCTGCCTCAGATGCTACAATTTTAGGATCTTGCACTCTAATCACTTGTTCTTCTAATGCAATTACTGGATTTTCTAGCAAAACTATAAATTACACAACAGCAGTTACCTCTGATGTTGCTTGTGATTCCGGTTATTCGGGAACGGTATCTTACGGTCCTTGCACTACTCAAGACGCATCATTAACTGTTAATGGAACTTGCACCGCAAACCAACCATGCTCAATTCCTGCTGGAAATGGACATGGAGCGCTTGAGATTGCTCCAACTGGAAGTAGAAGTGGAAGCATTACTTGCAATGCCGGTTCTGGTTACACTGGTTTGGGCGATTTAGCTTATTCTTGCGGTTCGAGTGCTACACCAAAATATACGGGAAATTGCAATTGCGCCGCTGGATATTCTAGAGAAGAAACAAATATAGCAAATAGCGCTTGCAATCCAATTTTTTGCATTGCGGCCATTCCACCGGGCGTGACTCAAACAGCAGATACAATAAAAATATCAAAATTTGCAAGTTTTACTACAAATAATGTAAATTTCAATGTTATTTATTTGGATATAAGGCAATTTAATACTGAAAATTTTAATAATGCAAATAAAATAACAAAAATTATATTAAACAATTATTTATTAAATGTTACTTTTAGAGCTTCGGATAGGTATAATGTTATGTACAATGTTTCTAATAATGCAATAGTGGATTTAATAAATTTGAGTGCTATAAAACTTAGTACTATAGATAGTGGTTATTATTATTATAATCTTTCAACGAATGATTCCACAGCTTTTATTTTTGGTAAAAGTTTAAATTCTGGTGACACTTCTTTAAGTTGTGATAAAACTGGTTATTTAGGAAGCGTCAATTACAATTGTACAACTAGTGGATTTTTATTTGCCCTTGGAGCTGCAACGAATGCAACTGATAAGAATTCTTGCCCTTGCGATACCGCTGCTAATAATTATACTAAATTATCAGATGGGACTTGCGCTAAAATCGAATGCACCATTAATAGTGGTACTGCGGGATTTGTAAGTGGTACTAAAATTCCTTATAACACCTCAACTTCAACAAAAAATTGCAACGATCCGCTTTACAATAATTCTCTGACAGCAGATTTCCCAGCTTGTACTAGCATAGCAAATGTCACTCCCATTGCAAATGGAAATGGATGTCAAAAAATTTCTTGCTCAACCACAGGAAAAAATGTAAATGTAACGGATAATACAATATATAGAAAAATTAACTCCGCGGGAGTTGATGAGGAGCAAACTTTAACTTGCGACACTGGTTATTCAAATGGAGCATCCACGACAATAAGCGCTAAATGTTTAGCAAATATGGTTAATGGCGTTCCTACTACAGGTGCTTTAAGCAATATTGTTGGAACTTGCTCCGCAATTACTTGCACTGCGCCTCTGGCGAATGGTTATTCAGCTAAAACTGGCTTACCTTATACCGCCTTAATTGGAGCTGGGACAATATCATGCGATACAGCCGGTTATAGCGGAAATGCCAATTACACTTGTCAAACTAAAGATGCCGATGTAACCATTACCAAAACTTGCGATTGCGCCACGGGTTATGCTAAAAATGGAAGCGGAGTTTGCGTTAAACCATGTACAATTTCTGATGGAAATGGTTATTTAGGAAAAACAATTAATGCTACAGATTCTAGAACAGGAACTATTACTTGTGGTGGCACTGGTTATTTTACCACTTCGTTTGTCAACTATTCTTGTGATGATGCCGGAACGCCTACAATAGGTGGAAGTTGCACTTGTGCTTCTGGCTACGCTAATACCTCCTCTGATAGTGCTTGTAAGGCAATTAAATGTCAAACTAGTGCAACCGGATTTAAGGCGAACACCGAAATTTCTTATAGTACTTCGGTGGCAAATTACTTTTGTAATGATCCGCTGTATAATAATACCGTAACCACAGCTTTCCCAGCTTGCACTGTTCAAGGAAATTTCCTTTCAGCAATAGCAACAGATAATTATTGCCTTGCAAATAAAATTTCTTGTTCAACCGCAGGAAAAAATGTAAATGTAGCGGATGATAAAATATATAGAATAATTGACGCCACGGGAGTTGATCAAGCGCAATCTTTACTTTGCGCTACGGGTTATTCGAATTCGGGAAGTGCAAATATATCAGCTACATGTATTCCGGAAATGTTTGATAGAGGTGGAGTATTAGTTCCGAAAACAGGATCTTTAGCTGTTACTGGCACTTGTAATCTAATTACTTGTTCTGCGCCTCCAATCACAACAGGAATCTCAAAAAACAAAGGTTACAATCCGCTTAGTTACACGGCGTTACCATATTCAGCGGGAGAAAATAATTCAACAATTGCTTGTTCGGGACCAAATTATAAAGGATATGCCGGCTATACTTGTACGGCCTACAATTCATTTGCAACGATTACCTCAAAATGTGCTTGTGGTGATGGTTATTCTGAAAATTCTTACGGAGATTGCGTTGCAATTGTTTGTTATGCTGATGCTGCCAAAGGATATTTAGCAAAAACCGGCTTAAATTATTCTACAGGATCTGGAACAATTGCTTGTGATCAGACTGGTTATGGTGGAACTGTTAATTATACTTGTACAGCTAATGGTAAAGTTGGTAGCGTTGAAGTTTGCGGTTGTGCCACTGGTTATGCTAAAGATGCAAACAAAGATTGCGTTAGAATTACTTGTGATATTCCTGCCGGCAATGGATTTAATGCCGGCAAAATTGAATATACAACAACTCAGTTAAATTATTCTTGTAACGCGACAGGTTATCGAACCGATACAACCGCTCTTTTTTCTTGTTCAGATAATGGTGTTAGTACAACGGGGAAACTTGGGACAGGACTTAATTCTTGTCTAAGATTAACTTGCGATATAGATCGGGGCAATGGGTATTCGGCAAAAAGTGGTTTGTATTATTCTACAACAACTAATGGTTATATAGCATCAAATGGCATATATTCTTCTACAGGAACTGGAACGATCGCTTGCGATCAAACTGGTTATAGCACTGGAACGATTAGATATATTTGTGAAACTCATGGTCATAAGGCAACTATAGTTAGTGGTGATTCTTGTGCTTGCGCTCCAAATTATTATAAAGATACATATGGCGCTTGCGTTCCGATGACTTGTACTTCAGACACTGATCCGGTGGTGATAGAAAAAACAGGAGCGATAGAAACAAAAGATTTGCCAATAACAACAAATGGAACGATAGCTTGCGAAACGACTGCTCACACAGGAACCGCAACTTATACTTGTTCAGAAGATACAACGCGAACACCTCGTGTTGCGAAAGGAATTTTTACAATTGTCACTCCTTGCGCTTGCAAAACTGGTTATGAAGAGAAAGAGGCTGTTTGTACGAAAATAAATTGCGGAATATTGGCTTCCACCAGTCCAGGATTTGTAGATACGACAGCTCCTTATAGCGCCATCAAAGTAAATTATTTCTGTAACAATCCATTGTATGATAACACTGTTTCTGTTGAATTTCCAGCTTGCACAACTTCTGCAGGAATTAATTATACGCCGAATACTGCAACTTCGCCAGCGACTAATGTTTGTAAAAAAATTAGTTGTACAATTCCCGCAGATTATCATGTAACACAAACTTCAATATTCGCTAGCGCTTCTAGTGAAAATTTAATATGCGCTACAGGTTATTCAAATGGATCATCCACAACAATAAGCGTTAACTGCTCGACGGTAAACGCTCAAAGAACTAATTATGATTTAACAATAAGTAGTGTTCCGAAATCGGGATCTTTAAATAATAAAAATGGGAGTTGCGCTCGATTAGCTTGCACTGTTCCAGCTGGTTCAAATACAACAAAAGACGGAACCTTGGTAGATTTTACGGGAGATACCACAACCTCTTTAAATTGCATTACTGGCTATGCCGGATCCCCAACTTATACTTGCAAAGGAACTACTACTGCAGTTTATGCGTCCTCCGGAACTCCTTGCGCAAAAATTACTTGCACCGTTCCAACTGGAATTACTGGATTTGATTCTGGTACAACTGGTATAGAATTCGGAACTTTTGATTATTATTGCAATACCGAAGGTTTTCAAACTTCCACCAAAGCAAATTTTTCTTGCACTGCTAATTCCACTAATCCAACAACAAGCACTGTAGGTACATTTTCTCAAATCTCCAACAGTTGCGCAAGAATTACTTGTTCAGCTGATGCTAACAAAGGTTATTCAGCTAAAACTAACTTACCTTATGCCAAAGATGTACTCGGAACAATTGCTTGCGCAACGCCTAATTATCAAGGAAATGCAAATTATACCTGCACAACTCATGGCGTAACTGCAACAATCACCTCGGCTTGTCAATGTGGAACGGGCTATGAAAGAAACGCCTACAATTATTGCGTTCCAATTACTTGTAACATTCCAGCTGGAACGGGTTATACAGCTCACTATAGTTTGGATTATACCGGAGCGGGCGTTTCACGGGATTTTGATTGTGATACCGAAGGTTATTACGGAAAAGTTTCTTATATATGTCCGGGCGGTGGCGTGCGGGCTACTTATACCGATACTTGCACAAGAGTAAAATGTAATTTACCGCTTAGCGCCAATTCAAACATCGTACCTACAATGGTAAGTGGAAGTGAATATAGAGAAGTTGATTATTCCGCGACTCCTAGAGAATACACTTGCGGAAGTGGTTTTAGAAAAACACTTGATCTTAATTATGCACAATTAAATCCTACTTACACATGCGTTAAAAATACTAATCTGGCGCAACAAAGTAATCCTTCGACGGTTGCTGTTCAAAATGCTTGCGTTGAAATTACTTGTACCGATCCATACACCAATATTACTTATTCATTTAATGGCGGGCAACCTCAAATATTTCCTTGCGATACTTCGCGAGGTCTTTGGGGTGAGTCGGAATTAAACTGTAACGAAGCCGGAATTGTTACTAAGACTAAATCCTGTTATACGGTGAAATGTTTAATTCCAGCCGATAAAAACACTTCCAGAGACGGAGCTCTTGTTGATTTTTCGGTTGATTTTTTTGGGCTAGATTGCAAACAAGGTTTTTATTATGAAAACGCAACTAGACCTAAATATAAATGCATTTACACAGCTAATGAAGCCGTTGTAAATCGTGGAGCGTTGACTTTCGAGGGAACTTGTCAAAGAATTACTTGTACAATACCGACGGAAGGAATTAACTCATTAAATTCAGTTCTCGATAGCACCAGCGTTAATTGGAATGGCGCTGATTACATTACTACAAGCTGTAGAGAAGGATTCTATCAATCGAATCTAGCGTTACCTCCTAAATATTCATGTTCGGGAGCTAATCCAATTGGCGAATTGAGAGTCATGAATCCTTGCGCGCCAGTAACTTGTGATCTTCCTGAGCGCTTTGGAATGTTAGCAAAAACTAATTTAGAATATGGTCAAGGAAAGACTACTAGCTGTAACAAATCAGGGTATTTTGGAACCGTTACATATAATTGCGTCACCCCAATTACTTTAGGAAAAGGAGTGACATCGGTGGCCTCCTCAACTTGCGTAGAAGCGTCTTGTGTCGCAAGTGGAAATGTCGTTGCCACATTTAACACCTTCGTAAGTTCTGGATCAGGTGGAGCGGGTGGAATTGGTGGAAAAATTAGCGACCCAATTGCATTTTTAAGAGGTGGAAATGGTGGAAATTCAACAACTTCGCGCACCTCTGGTTCGGGCGGTGGCGGTGGTTCAGCTTCAATGATTTCGATCGAAAATAGAATTATCGCTATAGCTGGCGGTGGCGGTGGCGGAGCTGGTGGCGGTGGAGTTGAAAATGCTACAAACGCTTTAACGAAAATTAGTAATACCGAAGATTTAAATGTCAGATTAATTGCCAATGTTTTTGGACCTTATTTTATTGGCGAGATGCAATATTCTCCAATCAACATTACGCCTCAAAAAACTACCGGAATTTTATATAATCAAGCCTCATATCCAGATCCTTTTTCATTAACAATTCCAGGCGGAACCTTCATTAATGATATTTTCTTTGCTTCATACGGAAGTCCAACAATAGATTTTACAGCTCCCGAATCTTTGATTTTGAAATATGGAACTTGTAATGATTCAAGTTCGTTAACGCAATCAATCAATCAATGTAGCGGTAAATCATCCTGCATAATCAATACTAATTCATTTTCTAGATGCCAATCTGAAGCTTCTAAAAAATTTGGTTTAGTTGCATCTTATTATTATCAAGAGCCAACTCTTCAAGTGATAAACTCAGCGGGACTTCCTGCTTATAGTTTAAAAGAACGCTACAATAATCAAACTATTCCAGCAACTAATATGAGCAATGGTCAAGTTTATACTTTCTTATTAAACAA
Organism: uncultured Alphaproteobacteria bacterium; assembly: GCA_903858915.1. Taxonomy (GTDB): domain Bacteria; phylum Pseudomonadota; class Alphaproteobacteria; order Rickettsiales; family UBA1997; genus CAILUF01. The sequence goes on from CAIOKL010000278.1 coordinate 35,802, forward strand.
AGAAGATAATATTTGGTTCAAATATCCTTATTTAGCCGATGAATATTTAATCTCAGAAGCTGTTTCTGGTAACAAAATTAAAATTAAATTTCATAGAACAAACACCACCTTTTCTCCAAGATTAAAAATTAACGGAATATCTTCTACAATTTCAAAACTAGATGAATCGGGACAGCCTATTTCTCTAAGCGTTGGTTATATTAATCCTACTAAAATTTATATTTTAACTAAATATTCAGATAGGTGGATAATAAGAGAATATATCTCTCAAGAAGTTGCTGGAGCATTGCCGAGTGGAGAGCGGGTTCCTCCTAGTAGAAGCTGTATGACAAACAAAATCTCTTCGACCGGGGCTGTTAATGTAATGTGGAGTTTACCAAATTCTTCTTGTATAAACAGATGTCCAGGATATAACATGAGGGATAACATTGGTGATGATAGAATTGGGGTTGGAGCAACAAAGCATTCAACTTCAGCGGGTGAAGGTATAGTTTATTGGAGTGATACATTGCCAAACAATTGGAGTTATAAGAAATTTAAATCGAATGTATCCAGTTCTGACGCTAACGGTAGGAAGGTTTTTCAAGAAACTGAAGATACTCTTACTCCTTTGAATTTCAGGGAAAATCGTTCGGGACCATATTTTGCATTAGCTAGATTCTGTAATGGAGATGGGTCTTGGAATGCGCCAATTCCACTTTGTGTTTACAATAATGCAAATTCTACTAATTCTGCCATTACTCCCGTATTGAATGGAACCTCTTATATTTCGGGAGAAAGTCAATCATATCTAAAAGTTAATACTGGAGAAGAAGCTATTTCGCAGTGTTTAAGTGGATTTGACAAACAAACGACCGATAGTTATTTAACTGATGGCTCTTCTACATATGAACCGCCTAAATATAAATGTTTGATGAATAGCAATAATGTGGATCAAACATATTTTGCAGAAGTGAGCGACTCATCAAGAAGGGCATGTGTTAAATATTGCGCCGTTAATGATATTGCAGGATCATCTGTTTCTACTGAGAGTAAGAGAGGTATTAAAGTTAGAGCTGGTGGAACAATAGAATTAGAATGCGCTGCAGATTACCTTCCTCCCATATTGGCAGATGGGACTAGGTCAAATTTAAAGCCATATGCGACTTGCATTAGCGATTATACTGGAACTGTTCTTTGGGCAACGAGTAGTTCTGAAACCACAATTGAAAATAAGTGTACATTTGCCAGATCTTGTTATGAATCGAGTTTAACTAAAGATGTTGGTTCTTATACGCGCCAAGCAACTTGGGTAGCAACTTGTTGGAAAAGTTCTGCTGACTATTCTGATAAAAGCAACTATTATGATTATAAACAATTCCAGATTGATAATAAAAGTTCACCTTGTCCCGATTCAACATATAATTATAAATCTCATGAGCATTATAATGATGAAAATAAGAGTGACTGGTTCCCAGCTAAAAAATTTATTGAATCAAAACATCGATCGGGTTTTGGTAGTGGTCTAACCCATCCTTTTGTCACCACCGACAGCCAGCATAAAAAATATGGAAAATGTGGATATTGCAAATATGGGGTTGGTTTGTCTTGGTTAGCGGGTAATGCTCAATGGAATTATGTAAGAAGGTATTTGCAATCATACTCATGTTATGATGGTGCTTGGAGTTTTAATTGGAACAATGTTGATACATCAGAGCGAAATGCTTGCGATGGCGACAATTGGGATCATCGTGGTTTTTTTGGAGAGAATGGAGAAAATCATCCATCTGAATCGTATCTTGGTGAATGCAAAGGGGACAGTCAAACTGATACTTTTAATAATTTTAATAACCTTCAAGATTATTAGCTAACCTTTATTTTTAAAAAATTAAATCAAAAAAAACAAAAACTTATGAAAAAAATTGCGATAATAATGGGGAGTCAATCCGATTACGAAACCATGAAAAAATGTGAAGAAATTTTACAAGAATTTGCGGTTGAATTTGAAACCAAAATTGTATCGGCACATCGCACGCCAAAGCGCCTTTACGAATTTTGTGAAAATGTTAAAAAAGACGGAATTAAATTGATTATCGCTGGAGCCGGAGGAGCGGCACACTTGCCGGGAATGGTGGCGTCGATGACCGAAATTCCAGTTCTCGGAGTGCCAATTAAAAGCAAATCTCTCGATGGTCTTGATTCTCTTTTGTCGATTGCGCAAATGCCGGCGGGCATTCCCGTTGCAACTTTGGCGATTGGCGAAGCTGGTGCTAAAAATTCGGCACTTTTAGCGATTGCAATTTTGGCAATGAATGACGAAAAGCTTGCAAAAAAACTTGTAGAATTTCGTAAAAAACAAACCGAAGCAGTTTCTTTGAGTCCTCAAAAAAGTTAAAAAAAATATCCCGAATATAAGAAAAACTTTTTTAAAAAAGTTTAACTTATTTTTCTTAAAAAAATGTTTACAATTTCGTCGCTAAAAAGCTTCATCGCGGGCTTTGTTTCAGTATCAACTCTTACTTTTGTTAAGTTGAGAAAACACTCCTTCACAGAGGCAAAAATTGCACTTGAAAAAGATTTCATGACAATTACTCGCGACAAAAATCAAGCCAACTATAAATTAAAAACAAAATATGAACGAACATAAAAATAATCGTGATCACTTCGATTCTAGAAGTGAATTACCAATCGAGCGCAACGCTTTAATCGACCTCACAAAAAAAGAGCAAGATCATCGTCACAAACTTCAAGATAACCAACAAAAAGCCAATAATAGCTCATATTTTTTTGGTATGATTTTTGGTACAATTTATAATCTTGGTTTGCTTTACTTAATTTACGATCTTATCAATCAAGGCTACCGCGGATTGGCTCTAAAGCTTTTTATTATTAATGCTTTTTTAATTTTATCTTGCTTCGGACTTCTAACTTTTAGTCGTAAACTTTCATTTAAAAAACCATTTAATAAAAATTACGACAATCATCGTCGAAATTTCAAAAAATAGTCGCAACATTTTTGCTTTTAAATGAT
>CAIOKL010000279.1 GCA_903858915.1 uncultured Alphaproteobacteria bacterium
AAATAGTTTAGAGCGGAAGGCTTAAAATTTCCTCGTGAATTTTTAAAATCACTTTTAAATTGATTTTTTTAATTGAAAAATTTTAATAAATTTTTAAAGTTATTAAATCTTTAAATATTTTTTTAAATCATGCTAAATAATAAAACTATCTTAATTACTGGCGGAACTGGTTCGTTTGGCAAAAAATTCTCTGAAATAATTTTAAAAAATTATCCTGAAATTAAAAAATTAATAATTTTTTCGCGCGATGAGTTTAAGCAATTCGAAATGGCTAATTTACCGCAATTTAAAAATCAAAATAAATTAAGATTTTTTATTGGTGATGTTCGTGATAAAGATCGTCTTCATAGAGCCTTTGATGGTGTGGATATAATAATTCACGCTGCAGCTTTAAAGCAGGTTCCAGCTTGTGAATATAATCCTTTTGAAGCTATTAAAACCAATATTATTGGTGCTCAAAATGTAATTGATTGCGCTATTGATCGCAAGGTAGAAAAAGTTGTGGCGCTAAGCACGGACAAAGCTTGTTCTCCGATAAATCTTTACGGTGCAACCAAGCTTTGTTCGGATAAATTATTTATCGCAAGTAATGTTTATAGTGGCGAACAAGATACTAAAATTTCAGTTGTCAGATATGGCAATGTTGCTGGAAGTCGTGGTTCAGTAATTCCTTTTTTCAAAAAATTGATCGCCGAGGGTGCCACAGAAATACCAATTACTGACCTTAAAATGACAAGGTTTTGGCTAAAACTTGAAGAGGCTGTTGAGATGGTAATAGAAGCAATCGAAACAATGAATGGGGGTGAATTATTTGTTCGTAAAATTCCGTCAATGAAAATTACTGATCTTGCTCAAGCTATGGCTCCACATCTAAAATTGAAAGAGGTCGGTATTCGTCCAGGTGAAAAAATTCACGAGCTTATGATTTCCACTGAGGATTCTAGAAGCACTATTGAACTCGAAAAATACTACATAATTAAACCAGAATCAGAAGAATTAAGAGATCGAATTTTGATTAAAGGTAAGCCCGTAGATGTAAATTTTGAATATAATAGTGGCAATAATTCGCAATGGCTTACTATTTCTCAAATGAAAGATTTAATTAAAGAGGTTGATGAAGAAATTTAATTACGGCAAACAATTTTTAGATTTTGGCGACATCTGGGAAGTTATAAAAACTTTGCGTTCTGATTTTTTAACCCAAGGTCCAAAAGTTGCGGAATTTGAAAATGCAATTTGTAAATATATGGGTGCAAAATATGCGGTTGCAGTTGCGAATGCCACTGCTGGATTACATATTGCGATGATGGCACTTGATATTGGATCTGGCGATGAGGTTATTACTTCGCCAATTACTTTTTTAGCTTCCGCAAATTGTGCTCTTTATGTTGGTGCATCTCCAAAATTTGTTGATATTGATTCAAGCACTGCTTGCATTGATGTTAAAAAATTAGAGCAAGCAATTACTCAAAAAACTAAAGTAATTATTCCCGTTCATTTTGCTGGGCAATCTTGCGATATGAAGGCGATCAAAGAAATTGCTGATAAGCATAATCTCTTTGTCATTGAAGATTCAGCTCATGCAATTGGCTCTGATTATCTCTCAAAAAAAGTTGGATGTTGTGAATTTAGTGATATGTCAATTTTTTCTTTTCATCCCGTTAAAAATATGACGACGGGCGAGGGCGGAGTTATCACTACCAATAATGAAAAATTATATAAAAAATTATTACTTCTTAGAAGTCATGGCATGACAAAAGATCAACAAATTTTAACTAAAAATGATGGTCCTTGGTATTATCAAATGCATGAATTTGGCTTTAATTATCGCCTTACCGATATTCAGGCTTCACTTGGAATTTCACAATTAAAAAAAATCGAAAAATTCAAAAAAAGAAGAAGAGAAATTGTTGAATTTTATAAAAAATCTTTTGAAAAAGATGAAAGATTTTCTTTTTTAGAAGAGAAAGATTATGCCAATTCTTGTTTTCATTTATTTCCACTTTTAATTAATTTTGATAAAATTAAAATTTCTAAAAAAGATTTGTTTTTGAAGTTACAAGAAAATGGTTTACACCTACAGGTTCATTATATCCCAGTGCATTTACAGCCCTTTTATCAAAAACTTGGTTTTAAAGAAGGTGATTTTCCAAATGCGGAAGAATATTACAAAAAAACCATTTCTTTACCGGTTTATTATGGGTTGAATGATGAAGATTTGAGTGTTGTTGTTAAGATTATAAAGCAATTAATAAAATGATTATTAATCAAATAAAAATTACCCGAGCAACAATTGATGATATGCTTGATTTATTTGAATTGGCGAACGATCCAGAGGTTAGAAAAAACTCATTTAATCAAGAGAAAATTGATCTAGAAACTCATAAAAAATGGTTTAATAATAGGGTTGATAACGATGATTTTTTGCTTTTGGTTGCAAGGGTTGAAAATAATTTTTTTGGTCATGCAATTTTTGAAAAAAATCTTCAGGATGAATTTATAATTTCGATATACATTAATCAAATTTTCAGAGGAAGGGGATTGGGGAAAAATTTTTTAAAAATCTTATTGAAAGAAATTTTTTTGTTCAAAAGATACAAAAAAATAATCGCAAAAATAAAATTCCAAAATATTGCTTCTTTAAAAATATTTCTTGATAATGATTTTAAAATTATCAATTATGAAAAAGAAAATAATTTTTTTGTTTTAAGTTATGAATAAAAGAATTAATAACCTAGTTAGGGATTTTTTATTCTAAATTTTAATAATTTTTTCATAAAATGATTAACAAAAAAATTGCCATAATTACCGCTAGAGGCGGAAGCAAAAGGATTCCCAATAAAAATATTCGCAATTTCAACGGCAAGCCAATTATAGCTTATTCAATAGAGACTGCAATTAATTCAAATATATTCGATGAAGTCATGGTTTCTACTGACTCTAAGGAAATCGCGGAAGTTGCGAAGAAATTTGGTGCTAAAGTTCCATTTTTTCGTTCTAAAGAAAATTCTGATGATTTCTCCTCGACAGCTGATGTAATATATGAAGTTTTGAATGATTATAAAAAAGTAAATCAATTCTTTGATATTGCTTGTTGTATTTACCCAACCGCGATTTTTATTAATGAAAAAAAATTGAAAATTGGATTAGAAAAAATTGAAAATAGTGATTTTGATTCCTTGATTCCAGTGGTAAAATTTAGCTATCCAATTCAAAGAGCATTAAAAATAAAGGACGACAACCTTCATTTCTTTTTGCCGGAAAATATTAACAAAAGATCTCAAGATCTTGAGTCCGCATATCATGATTGTGGGCAATTTTATTTTCTGAAAGTTGATAAATTTTTAGAAAATAAAAAAATTTTTGGTGATAAATCAACTTTTATTGAATTAGCTGAGAGCGAAGTTCAAGATATTGATAATGAAGAAGATTGGAAAATCGCTGAGATAAAATATCAAATTCTCAATAAAAATGGTTAAAAAATTAGTTTTTTTTAGATGCGATGGTTCTTTGCAAATAGGGACGGGACATGTTATGAGATGTATTTGTTTAGCCATTGCTTTGCAAAAAAAAGGCTATGATTGCATTTTTGTTACTAATACAGAGGCTTACGAAATAATTGATAAATTAAAGTCGTTTCCAAGGCTTAATCCACAAGATTTTTTTACAAAAAAACCACAATCCGATTTGCTTGTAATCGATAATTATTCATTAGATATAAATTACGAAAAAAATTTTAAAAATTCTGCAAAAAAAATTTTGGTGATCGATGATTTGGCTGATAGAGAGCATTTTTGTGATATTTTAATTGATCAAAATCTTGGAACTAAAATTGAAGATTATAAAAATCTTGTTAATGAAAATTGTAAAATTTTAGTTGGCTCGGAATATTGCATTTTAAGAGAAGAGTTCTCTAATTTAAGACCGCAAGCGGAACAAAAAAGAAAACTAACAAAGCAAATAAAAAAAATCCTAATTAATTTTGGGGGTAATGATCTAGATAACCATTGTTTAAAAGCTTTAGATATGGTTGAGAAATCTAATTTCAGCGGAGACATTGATGTTGTTTTGGGGTTTAATCCGTTGCATTTATCAAGTATTTCAGATTTTGCAAAAAAATCAAAAAATAAAATTAATATTCATTACAATGCTAACATGGCTCAAATGATTTTAGATGCTGATTTGGCAATCGCTGCTGGAGGGACTAGTACGTGGGAGCGTTTATGTTTGTTATTGCCAACCTATTTAATTAAAATCGCCGATAATCAAGATAAGATTTTTAGTATTCTGGGAAGTAATATTGGCTTTGGAGAATTTTTTGAATTAGTAAATAATAATTATCAAAAAGAGATCAATAATATCAAAAATATTATTGATGGAAATGGTGTTAATAGGTTACTGGATTTACTTTAATTAAGAACTATTTTATATCAGAAAATTGTAAACTGGTATTCTTTTTTTTACGATTAGCAAATTTTTTCCCTAAAATGCAATCGGAATTTTTAATGTCTAGATATTTTGGATGAATACCAAATCCCGGTCTAACAGATCTGACATTCTCTGTTGTTATAATTTCTCCTGGGGCGATATCTTTAACAACATATAAGGAGCGCATAAAATTTCTTGATTCTTTTTGTATTTCTTGAAGTTTATAATCGCTTCTGCCAAGTAATTTTTCAACATTTCTAACTGATTCAACCATGGCTTTAAACTCATGTGGTTCCATCGAAAAGCCACTATCGGGACCGCCAAGCTTTCTATCTAAAATAACATGTTTTTCTATTACGCATCCGCCCATTGCAACCGAGGATATAGCAACTTCATTGAACAAGCTATGATCGGAAATTCCTACTAAGCAATTAAAATCATCAGAAATTTTTTTCATTTGTTTAAGATTAACATCTTCCAATGCTGTAGGATATGCGGATGTGCATTTTAATAATATAATTTGATCGTTATCTTCTTCTTTGCATGTTTCAACTGCCAATTTTATATCTTCAAAATTTGCTACTCCCGTTGACATTATTATGGGCTTGCCTTTTTTAGCAACATATCTAATAAGCGGAATATCGACCAATTCAAAAGAAGAGATTTTGTAACAGGGAACATTAAGATTTTCTAAAAAATCTACCGTGTTAATAATTTCTCCATTTCCTAATCCTCCAGGTGTTGAAAAAAATATCATACCAAGTTTTTCAACCAATTCTTTAATTTCGAGGTGCCATTCAAACGGAGTGTATGTTTTTTTGTACAATTCATAAAGGCTTTGCCCATTCCAGGCACCCCCTTTTATCATAAATTCATCATGATCCGACTCCAATGTTACATTTATTGGCGCTTCAGTCTGAAGCTTAACGGCATTAGCCCCAGTTTTTGCTATTTCTTCAATTGTTTTTTTAGCTAAATCAAAGATTCCTAAATGATTACAGGAAAGTTCTGCTATAATAAAAGTTGATTTGGTTAAATCAAAATTACCTATTTTCATATTAAATCTTTCCTTTGAATTATATTGTTTGATTTATATAAAAAACAACAATATTCATAAAATCCACTTGGATAAGAATGATCAATTTTTACCTTATCGGTAACGCAATTTAATATATATGAAATCATTTCTGATGGAGAAAAATGAAACTGATTTTGATCTAAATAATTACAATGAGTTGTAACGATATTAAAAGAGATTCCAATATTAGCTTTTTCAAAATAATCTTTTATAAAATTAAAAAATATCCTTTTCCATTCTAATTGAGATTCGGAGTGGTTTAGGGTAAAAATTCCATTGCAAATAATATAATCAA
>CAIOKL010000280.1 GCA_903858915.1 uncultured Alphaproteobacteria bacterium
CCAGCTGCACGGCAGTTGAGCGTTCCAAAAGAGTTAAAACAACTTTGAAAAAAATAGAAAAAATTCTAAGCAACTTCAAAATTAAGAACAAAACCGCCTTTTCAGCCCCCCATTTTTTTAATTAGAAATTTTAATTTCGATTACAACATTTCACCGATTTTTTTGCCCTTCAAAATTTCACGAGCTTTTTGATATTTCTCATCATGCCAAAAAATTAAACATCCGTTGCAACCCTTGCCACAACAGCCTTCTTGACCAATTCGTGGCGTGCGCGGAGAAATTTGCATATCGCCAATTTCGCAAGCTTGAAAATATTTTTGACGCTTATTTTGATATTTGGTTTCATTAATATTTCCCGCTTCCAATTGATGAGAAAGTTCGCGCGATTCGACTTTTAATTTTTCCGATTCAATATTATTTTTTTCTTTTCGAACTAAAGAAAATTCCGGTAAAAGTTTTTTAATTTGCTCTTTATCGAATAAATGAAAATCGCTCGCCGGGATAAGAATCTGAGGCTTTTGCCCCGCATGAAGTTTATCGGTAATTTTGCCATCTTTAGCATGACGAAATTCATAAATTCTTAATAAAATTGGCTCTCTTTGATGAGGCGATAAAAATTCTAAAACATCGCCGGCATCGAGGCGATTTTTTCCTTCAAAAATCATATTATCGCTAGAATCCCAGCCGACAACGCGTCCGGCATATTCATAAAAACTTGTCGAACCCGTGCTTTCATAATCATGCGCTAAATTGGTCAAGCGACCTTCGTGAAAGGCGAGGGTGTAGCCTCGATTGGCAACCGAATTTATTTCATCCATATAATCATCGGCGCTCCAATTTTGCGGATCTTCGATATAATCATCAATAGCTGCGCGATAAACGCGGGCAACCGATCCGGCATAAAATTCGGTTTTATTTCTGCCTTCAACTTTGAATGAATCGAGTCCGATTTTGATATATTCATCGAGTTTTGGCAATAAACATAAATCTTTGGAATTTAAAATATAAGAGCCGTGGACATCCTCCTCAAAAGGCATCAAAGCCCCTGGACGAATTTCTTCTTCTAAGAAAAAATCGAAAAGTTCTTTGTTGTTTTCGTTAATTTCGATTTCATGTTCGGTGTTGTCTTTGAGTTTGATTTTAAGTTTGTAACCCCAACGGCACGAATGAGCGCAAGAACCTTGATTGGCACCGCGTTCCGCCATAAAATTTGAAAGCAAACAACGACCCGAATAAGTCATGCACATTGAGCCGTGAATGAAAGTTTCGAGTTTAATATCGGGGCATTTTTGTCGGATTTCGGCGAGTTCTTCGAAGCTTACTTCACGAGCCATCACCACTAATTTTGCACCTTGATTTTTCCAAAAATCGACGGTGAGCCAAGAGCAAACATTGGCTTGAGTTGAAATGTGAATTTCGAGTTCAGGAGCGTGCGAACGCACGAATTGGAAGACTCCAGGGTCAGAAATTATCAAGCCGTCGGGCTTGACCATTTTAACGGTTTCGATAAATTGCGGAAGTTTTTCAATGTCTTTATTGTGCGAAAATAAGTTTAAAGTGAGATAAACTTTTTTGCCGAAAGAATGAGCGTAATTTATGCCCTCAACAACATCTTCTAAGGTGAAAGAGGATTTAACGCGAAGCGACATGTCGGGCGTGCCAAGATAAACGGCATCAGCACCATAAAGAATGGCGGTTTTTAAACGGTCAAGCGTGCCGGCGGGCAACAACAGCTCGGGCTTTTTTAAATTATTTTTGGTCATTATTTTAAATTATTTTTTTGCAGGAAAAATATTTGAAGCGAATTTTATTTTAGAAATTGTTAATTGTAAACTTGCAATGCCAAATTAACTTAAAAATACTCATTTTACACTTCATTTTTTTAATAAAATTTCATAAAATTTTTTTATAATTCTAAGGGTTTTGATATTTCTCTCGAGCTTTGAATTGAAGGTTTCGAAGGCGATTTTGTTGGTTC
>CAIOKL010000281.1 GCA_903858915.1 uncultured Alphaproteobacteria bacterium
AAAAAATTAATTTTTTTAATTTTCATTGCTATATTTAGAGTAAGTAATTTATACTATAAAAAAATTTTCTTGACATAAATTACTTATATTTAATTAATTATATCTAAAAGAAGTTTTTTTTACTAATTAAATTAATAAGTCATATAAAAATTAGTGACTTAAATTTTGATATAATAATTTTTTTCATTAACCATGGCATCATCTAATTCAACAAATGTAGATGACCTATTTGGAGAAATAATCCCCCCGGATAAGGTTTTACCCCCAAAACAATCCAACTCTAATTCTTCAACCGCCTCAAGCACTTCAAGAGCTTCAACCGCCCCAAGAACTTCATCTCAATTAGGTGCGAACAATTTACTTAGTAGCGTGACTAGTTTAGGCGGAATTGGAATAAAATTTATTGATTCAATTTTTTCCCCAAAAATTCCACAACAACCACCGAAGGGAAATGAGGATCATGACAAATATAAACCTCCTGTTATTTACACTTCGCCTTATCGCGATCCATCATTATTGTATCAACCAGAATCACTTGAAAGACAACCCCCTCTCACTCTGCCTGATGCTCGATCTTTAGATCAAGCTGTAGCTCAGGAAAAATATTTGGCTCATAGTGCTGAGTTAAGAACTTTGATACAACATCTCAAAGAAATTGAATTAGAAATTACAAATAAAAAAAATAATTTCTTGAAAGGCCTACCTCTTCGCGATGAAAGTGACCAAGAAATATCAATCAGAAAGCCAGAAATATCAAAATTAATTATAAATCCACAACTTAGCTTAGATAATCTTACATATGACATCCCAACAATTTCTTTCACACGCGTTTCAGAAAATGTAAAAGATCGCGATAAAGTATCAAATTTTGTTACAGAGACAAAGCAAAGCTGGAAGAGAAGTATTAGAAAAGAAGAGATCACTTTTAGAATGATAGGAAGTGATGGCAATTCAATAAATCCAAATACAGGACATCCATATCCAAAAATATCATCAGAAAAAACAACAGAAGCAATTGCGGTTAAAATAGATTCATTTTTAGATGAAATCAAACCAGACCTTGAGCGCTATTCAAATTTATATCTTGATATTGTAAATAAGAATATTCAATATAAAAATTCAGAATTGTCCATACCACGGGAACAAGATCACAGATTCAACCCTCCAACTCGACCACTTGAAGCTTCTCCACAACCATCGCCACAAGGACCGGGATTCCTTAGTAATTTTTTTTCTAAGAAACCTGACCCTAAAAAAGAAGAAGAAAAGTCAAAAACAGAACCAGTATTTATACTTAGCGACTTACCCAGCACAACACAAGGTGTTCATAGACAAGAACTTGATCAACAAAGAGGCAACATTATACAAAAAGGCTTAGAAGAATCAAGACGACAAAGAGAGGAAGAAACCGCTAAAAAAGCACAAAAAATCTCAGAAGATGCTCTAAAAAAATTTAAAGACGACCAGCTTGAATTAAAGAAAATAAATGAAGCTGAAAAGGCTCGAATAAAAGCGCAAAAAAAACAAGAAGAGGCTTATGAAAAAAAAGAGCAAGATAAAATTAAATCTGAAAATTATTCTGCTATAGAAAAACATTTAATGCCACTTATCTCTAAGGCGCTTGGCTCTGAAAATCCATTAATTGAATTATGTAAGGTTTATGATCATTTTATAAAAAGACAATCATCGCATGGAAATTCGGAAAGAATTCTTGATAGCGCTATGAATGAATTAGACAAAAATGAAAGAAAAGATAGATTTACAGCTCTTATAAGTTCTGTCTCTTTTAGACACGATAAAACTGGACAAGAGTTTTTAAACCTAGATAAAAATATAGTACCAAAAATTTTAAATGAAGAATCTGAGTTACAAAGAGAAATAGCAAGAAGAAGGCAAGAAGAACAAATAAGGCAACTGCAACTAACACAAAAACAAGATGCGGAGAATTATGAAAGAGCGGTTTTAGCTCAGAAGAAGGCTATTGCTCTGGCTGGGGTTAAAGATGTAATTGAGGCTGGACCTGAAGCTAGGCCTGAAGCTAAGGCTGAAGAAAGAGCTAAAGCTGAAGCTAGAGCAAGAGCTAAAGCTGAGGCTGAAGCTAGAGAAAGAGCTAAAGCTAAAGCTGAGGCTGAAGCTAAAGAAAGAGCTAAAGCTAAAGCTGAGGCTGAATACCTTGAAAGAACTAAAAAGCATATTGAAGAAGCTAGAAAGGAAGCAGATGATAGAAAACGAAACCCTGAAGCTAGTAAACCTGGAATGACTGAAAAAGAGATTAAAATTCTCCGTGACCCACAGAAGACGGCATCAGGGGATTCACTGCCACCAAAACAACCACCAACAACACCAATAAAAGCACCATCACCCCCTCCAAGCTGGAATTTATTTGGAATAACATTGAACTCACTCGGAGCGGGATTATTCTCACCACAACAACAAGTAAAAACTCCACAACCATCAAATCCTCCAGCACAAGTTCCATCGAAACCGTCCGAACCAAAACCAGTGGCCTCACCGCCCCAATTTATAACAAGTCTTACCATTGGTAGTGTTGAATATTTAAATAGAGATAATTTAAAAATACCAAATACTGGAGAACAGTTTAATTGTTTAGGCGTCAAACGCAAAAATGGCACATCAACAAATATCTTCTATTCACAAGGTAAATATTATTATACGGTGCCAGAAATTCAAGTGGGTCAGGATCCAAAAAAAGGAACAATAAAAGAATTACCCATAAAAACATTAAAAGAAATTGATGGAGAAAAAGGAGGCCATTCTTTAAAAGATGGAGAAATTTGTCTAGTAAAATCAAAATCCGGAGATTTGTCTACTCTAGAGAAACACGAAGGTAAGTATGTTCTACAAAACCTAAACAGTCCAGTTGAACACAGCGCTGATTTAATAAAATGTCAATTTAAAGACCTTGATAAAATTACAAATCCTCAAACTCGAATTGTTGATCAAGATTCACATCGAATGCAATCTAGAGTTGACAAATCTAGTCGACCCAATACACCTGAATCTAGGAGAGGGGGAGCAATAGGAGCGATGGCAGGAGCATTTTCACCCAAGCCACCTACTCTAAAACAACATATGGAGGGGAGACGAAATCTCTCTCCTAAAGATGTCCGAAACCAAAAAAAATTTTTACAAGAAGCCTTGGGAATAAATCCTGAAACCGGCAAAAGAAACCCCGACTCTTTTGGTCCCAGTCGATAACCCTAATTTTGATTAAATTATTCGCATTAATCAATTCTCACTATTTGCATTTTTTTTATACATAAATTAAAATTGAAAAATTGAAATAAAATTTCCAATTTAATTCTAAAAAATTCTTAAAAATAATATCAATGTACATCGCGCTTCGCAATCATACAACCTACTCGCTTTGCAAAGGTGCGATTAAAATTGCCGATTTAATCGACAAAGCTAAAGCCTTGAAAATGCCGGCTTTGGCAATCATGGATTCGCAAAATTTATTTGGCGCATTAGAATTTTCTTTGGCTTGCAAAAAAGCGGGGATTCAACCGATTCTAGGTTGCGAGATGATGATCGATTTTAATTTGCAAGATTCCAAAAATATTTCCAATGTTGATTTTACCGAAAATTTATGCAAAACGCCAATAATTGCAACAAGTGAAGAAGGCTATCGCAACCTGATGTTTCTAGTAAGCGAAAGCTATTTAAAAAGACAAAATGGCATCGTTCCTTTTGTAAATTTTGAACTTTTAAAACAAAAATCAAAAGGAATTATTGCTTTATCAGGAGGCTGTGAAGGCTTGATTGGCAAGCTTTTGCTTCAAGGTCAAGATAAACAAGCGCAAAAAATTTTACTCGAAATTAAAGAAATTTTTAACACTAATTTTTATATCGAAATCACGCGCCACGGCACTAAAAACGAAGATTTAATCGAAGAAAAATTATTGCAATTGGCTTTTGAAAATTCTCTGCCAATCGTCGCCAGCAATGATGTTTATTTTTTAACTCCCGAAATGCACGAAGCGCAAGATATTTTATCGTGCATTTACGAAGGCCACAGCTTGGTCGAAGAGAATCGCAAAAGAAATTCGCCCGAACAATATTTTAAAAATTACGAGCAATTTTTAGAACTTTTTAAAGATTTGCCCGAAGCCATCGCCAACACCATCAACATTGCCAAGAAGTGCCACACCATGGCGTTTGAACGACCGCCAACTTTGCCGAAATTTAGCACTGAAGCAAATTTTGACGAAGCTTTGGAACTCAGAAATCAAGGTCTTGAAGGCTTAAAATTGCGATTAAAAAGTAAATTTTTAATCGAAGAAATTGATGCCGAAACCCAACAAAAAATTGAAAAAGAATATTTCGAACGCCTCGAATATGAGTTGGGAATTATTATTAAAATGAATTTTTCGGGATATTTTTTAATCGTTTCCGATTTTATAAAATGGGCAAAAAATAATGGCATTCCCGTAGGTCCAGGACGCGGTTCGGGCGCGGGTTCGATTATCGCTTGGTCGCTTCAAATTACCGATCTCGATCCAATCCGTTTTGGCTTACTTTTTGAAAGATTTTTAAATCCCGAACGGGTTTCAATGCCCGATTTTGATATTGATTTTTGTCAATCGCGACGCGATGAAGTGATCGATTATGTTCAAAAAAAATATGGCACCGATTTCGTCGCGCAAATTATTACTTTTGGAAAATTGCAAGCGCGCGCGGTTTTGAAAGATGTCGGTCGCGTCCTACAAATGCCTTATTCGCAAGTCGATCGCATTTGCAAACTTATTCCATTCAACGCCGTCGAAGCGGTCACGCTTGAAAAGGCCATCGAGATGGATAAAGATTTACAACAAGCCATTCAAGATGACCCTCAAATCAACAAATTAGTTGATATCGCGTTAAAGCTTGAAGGCTTGAATCGACACGCTTCAACCCACGCGGCCGGCGTTGTGATTGGCGATCGCCCTTTGCGCGAAATTTGCGCGCTTTACAACGACGAAGGCTCAACCATGCCGGCGGTCGGCTATTCCATGAAATATGCCGAATCGGCGGGTCTTGTAAAATTTGACTTTTTGGGTTTAAAAACCTTAACAACAATTTTGGAAACTGTAAAACTTGTTGACAAAACTCGTGGTATAAAAATTGACATCGCACATTTACGACTTGACGATAAAAAAACCTTCGAAATGCTTGCCAGTGGCGATTCCATCGGCGTTTTCCAAATTGAGTCTTCGGGCATGCGCGCCGTGCTTCGTCAAATGCGCGCCGATAAAATCGAAGACATCATCGCGCTCATTTCGCTTTATCGCCCCGGACCGATGGACAACATTCCAACCTACATTCGACGCAAACATGGCGAAGAAAAAATTTCATATCCGCATCCGCTTCTCGAGGCGGTTTTGAAAGAAACTAACGGCGTTATTGTTTATCAAGAACAAGTGATGGAAATTGCTAAAATTTTGGCGGGATATAGTCTTGGAGGCGCCGATTTATTGCGTCGCGCCATGGGTAAAAAAATTAAAGAAGAAATGGATCAACAGCGAGCAATTTTTGTCGAAGGTGCTAAAAAAAATAATGTTTCCTCACAACAAGCCAATGAAATTTTTGATTTGGTCGACAAGTTCGCCGGCTACGGCTTCAACAAATCTCACGCGGCCGCTTATGCGATGATTTCATATCAAACGGCATATTTAAAAGCGCATTTTTTACCCGAATTTTTAACCGCTTCAATCAATTTAGAAATTGACAATACCGATAAAATTAATATTTTTTTACAAGTCGCCAAAAGCCACAAAATTCCCGTTCTTGCGCCCGATATAAATCAAAGCCAAGCCGATTTCTCGATTGAAATTCTAAACTAAAATGGATTATAAAATCAAAATTAAAAATATTAAAGAATCTTGCGTTCTAACCAAGATTCCCAAGGATTCACAAGGTTTTATTTCCACAGAAATTTCGCAAAATTTTCAAAATTGTGATAAAATTTTTATTACCCAAAATGATGCCGAAATTGAAATTTTAAATCGTCAATTACGATTTTTTAATCCCGCAGAAAATATTTTAAATTTTTATGCGTGGGATTGTTCGCCCTACGACAGAGCATCTCCAAAGCCTCAAATTTTAGCAAGTCGCATTAAAACTTTATACAATTTAAGTTCGCGAGTCGTTGGTAAAAATTATTTTATCGTCACTTCGATTAATGCTTTAATGCAAAAAACTATTGCGCTTAACGACATCAAAAATTTAGGATTATTTTTACAAGTAAAATCCAAAAATTCTTTGAACCAAATTAGCGAATTCTTAATCAACAAAGGTTACACTCGCCAATCCAACGCCAACAGCGTCGGAGAGTTTGCGGTGCGTGGCGGAATTATCGATGTCGTCATGCAACAAGCCGGAGATTTAGTGGGTTATCGCATTGATTTTTTTGGCGACGAAATTGAATCGATAAAAATCTTCGATCCGATTAGTCAAATCAGTCAAGAAAGCGTTAAAAATTTTGAAATTTTGCCGATTAGCGAAGTGCTTTTAAATCAAAAAACCATCGAAAATTTTCGCCAAAAATATCGTCAAAAATTTGGCGCTTCGATTGATGATCAATTTTATCAAGCAATTTCCGAAGGTCGCACTTTTGATGGCGTCGAGCATTGGCTTCCAATGTTTTATCAAGAAAATTTAATAAGTTTTTTTGAATATTTAAAAAATCCCGTAATATTTTTTGATGAAAAAATATTACCTTTAAGTCAAGAGCGCGAAAATTTAATTCACGAAAATTATCAAGCGCGACTTGCCGAAAAAAATCATAAAAATTCGACGATTTACAACCCTATCGAACCTAATTCTTTATATTTTTCAGCTTCAGAAATTGCCCAACAAATTGCCGAAAAAATAAATATTGAATTTCAAAATTTTGATTGCGTTAAAACCGATAATTTTAACAAAAGAATTATCGATTTGGAATTTAAAAATGTTCCTGATTTCGCCCTCGCCTCTAGAGCTAACAAGCAAGATGTCATTGAAATATTAAAAAATTTTTTACAAAATTATTCGACTAAAAAAGTTGCGATTGCAGTTTTAAGCGAGGGTTTTAAAGACCGCTTGGCGCGCATTTTTCAAGATTATAATTTGGCTTTAAACAATCTCGATAATTTTTTAGAATTTCAAAAAATTAAATTTGGAAAAATTGCCAGCTTTATTTTTCCAACCCATTTTGGCTTTGAAACTAGCGACTTCATCATCATCGGCGAACAAGCTTTATTTGGCGAAAAAATCGTTCGCAAAAAAATTTCTAAATCGGCGTCACAACGCTTAATTGAAGAAAGTTTGAGCATTAATTTGGGCGAATTAATTGTCCATCGCGACCATGGCATTGGCAAGTTCGACGGCATTCACACCATTAGCGCTCTCGGCATAAAAACCGACATGATTAAAATAATTTATGGCGGTGGCGATACGCTTTTTGTGCCTGTCGATAATATTAATTTAATTTCGCGTTACGGCGCCGAAAATTCTTTAGTGCAACTTGACCGACTCGGTGTCGCTGGCTGGAAAAATCGTCGCGATAAAGTGCGGAAAAAAATTAAAGTGGCGGCCGAAGAATTATTGAAAATCGCGGCTGAGAGACAATTAAAAAAAGCGCCGATTTTTATTCCCGAAACACATTTTTACGATGAATTTCGCGTCAAATTTGGCTTTGTTGAAACCGAAGATCAAATGCGCGCCATTGAAGAAGTTGAACAAGATTTGCAAAAAGGAACGCCGATGGATCGCCTAATTTGTGGCGATGTTGGTTTCGGCAAAACCGAAGTGGCTCTTCGCGGAAGCGCGATTGTGTGTAAATTTTCGCAAGTCGCCATCGTTGCGCCGACAACACTTTTGGTGCGCCAACATTATAAAAATTTTTGTAAAAGATTTGAAGGAACCGATGTTCGAATCGTTCAGCTCTCTAGAATGGTAAGCGCCAGCGAGGCAAAAATCGCCCGCGAAGAAATTGAAAATGGTAAAGCCAATATTGTTATTGGGACGCACGCATTGCTTCAAAAAAATCTGAAATTTCATAATTTGGGCTTGTTAATTATTGACGAAGAACAGCATTTTGGCGTCGCTCAAAAAGAACAACTCAAAAAATTTCGCGCCGAAATTCATGTTTTAACACTTTCGGCGACGCCTATTCCGCGCACTTTGCAAATGTCGTTGGCCGGCGTCAAAGATTTGAGTTTAATCGCAACTCCGCCCCTCGATCGCTTAGCGGTGCGCAATTTTGTGATGCCTTACGATTCGGTAATTGTTCGCGAGGCGGTGATGCGCGAATATAATCGCAGTGGCAAAGTTTTTTTCGTAGTGCCACGAATCCGCGATATTGAAGACATGGAGCCGAGATTAAAAATTATATTTCCTGAATTAAAAATTACTCACGCGCACGGTCAAATGAATCCGAGCCAACTCGACGACATCATGAATGATTTTATCGATGGCAAAATCGACATTTTATTATCAACCACGATAATTGAATCCGGCATTGATATATCTAGCGCCAACACCATGATAATTTACAAAGCCGAAATGTTTGGATTGTCGCAACTTTATCAACTTCGCGGTCGCGTTGGACGCGGAAAAGTTCGTGGTTATTGTTATTTTATGCTCGATAATAAACATAAAATCGCCGACGAATCGCGCAAAAAACTCGAAGTGATGCAAAATCTTGACGCGCTCGGAGTCGGCTTCACCGTAGCTTCGCACGATATGGATATCCGTGGTAGTGGCAATTTACTTGGCGATGAACAATCGGGTCATGTCAAAGAAACTGGAGTTGAACTTTATCAACAAATGCTCGTCGAAACCATCGAAAAAATTAAAAATAATGTTGAATTTGCGGTTGAAGAAATTGGCGATTTCGAGAAAAATATCACTATAAAACTTGGAATTTCGCTGTTAATTCCCGAAGATTATATGTCCGATTTATCGCTAAGAATGAGCTTCTACAAGAAAATTTCTTACATTAAAAATATTCAAGATCGCGAAAATTTAATTAACGAAATGACCGACCGTTTCGGAAAAATCCCACAAGAAATTTTAAACTTGTTTGAGGTTGCTTTATTAAAAAATTTATGTCAAAAAGTTGGGGTGGAAAATTT
>CAIOKL010000282.1 GCA_903858915.1 uncultured Alphaproteobacteria bacterium
AAATTTGGGGGCAAATAAGATCAAAAAAACTCAAAAATAGCATCACATTTTTTTAATTATGCCTTAATTGGGAATGTGATTTTAAAATTTATTTCGCAAAATTTATTTCACGAATTTTAATATTTAATTTTCGTAAATTATTCCGCCGATAGAACCTTCAGAATTTAAAGTTCCCGTAGTTTGCTTGAAGCTAATTGGTAAATTTAAAATGCGTCTGATCGCAAGAAAGGCAAAGGCTTCCGCTTCAATGCTATGAACATTAAATCCAACTTCTTGTGCAGTTAAAATTTTTATATCTTCAAGTTTTTTTTGCAAAACATTGAGTAAATTTTTATTTTTTGCACCACCTCCACAAACAATGATTTGCGTTGGTTTTTTGGAAAATATTTTAATATCTTTAGCTAAAACTTCGGCAAATATTTGCGAATAGCAAGCCAAAATATCTTGAGGCTCTAGGCTTTGAAGAGGAGACAAAGCTTCATCAAAATCATTGCGCGAAAAAGATTTTGGCAATGATTGATTAAAAATTTTATGCTCTAAAATTTTATTTATTAACTCCAAATTTATTTTTCCAGTCTTAGCTAAATCACCATTTTCATCAAACTCTTTATGAAATTTTTTATACATTAAGTCGTTGAAGGGCGCGTTTCCGAAGCACACATCGAAAGCTTGAAGCGATGCCAATTTATCATCAAAATAAGTTAAATTTGCGATGCCACCAATGTTTAAAATTAAAGTTGGTTTTGATAATTTTGCGAATAAATAAAAATGATAAATCGGTACTAGAGGTGCGCCCTGCCCGCCTTCAAGAACATCATTAATTCTAAAATCACCGACAGTTTTAATGCCGGTTTGCAACGCTAAAAGTTGTGAATTACCAATTTGCCAAGTAATTTTTTTTGCGGGTTGATGAAAAATAGTTTGCCCATGAAAGCCTATCAAATCTATCTCGCTCGACTTCAAATTATTTTTCTTTAAAAAATTATTTACTAAATTTGCGTGGAGAATTGTAATTTCATTTTCAATTTCTTTGATGCCGTTAAGAGTTGGATTTTGAAAAATTAAATCACGCAAACGATTACGAAATTCAGGCGAATATTCGCAATAATCGCTGGCAATTATTTTAATATTTTCACCGCCATCACTTTCAATCATTGCCAAATCAATGCCATCGAGCGAAGTTCCGCTCATCAAGCCAATTGCACGAAAAATTTTAGACATAACAAATTTTATTAAAAATATTAGTTAAATTAAGTTTTTTATCGAGGTGCGCGGTGCTTGCTTTTTCAAGGCTTGTCAAAGATTCTTGCGCTAAATTTAAAATTTGCGAAGCGGAAAATTTTGGCAATAAAAAATCAAAAACTTCTTGTTCCGAAAAATAAAAATCTACGATAATTTTATTATTTGATTTAAATTTATCTTTAAGCATTTTAGTAAGTATAATTTTTTTATTATCAACTATATAATTACAATATAGTATATTAACATTATGATTATATATACACCCATTTAATATAGGAGAATTATCATTAATTTTAATTTCATTTGAATGAGTAT
>CAIOKL010000283.1 GCA_903858915.1 uncultured Alphaproteobacteria bacterium
AAAAAAGTGGCGTCGATTAGGAGATTTATCGGTCGATTCAAATCTTGCAAAGCCTCTTCTAATAAGCCTTCGGACATGTCGAACTTATCAAATTCTTTGTTTAACTTCGGATATGAAACATCTAAATCATCGCAAATTTCTGCTAGCGTTCTTCTGCCAAGAAGCCAGTCTTTGTAAGCTTTGGAGTAGTTTATTCTTTTACCTCTTTTTTCTACCCATTGATAAAAACACGAGCTACATCTAAAGCGATTTTTTCCTCTTAATTTTCCATTTTTTTTGACTGAAAATTTACCACATTTTAAGCATTTTTTTTATCATTTTTTTTAGTAAAAAAATAACATCTTTTTATCTAAAAAATAATATATCTTATAAATTTTTTATAAGATATATTTACGGAGCTATGTAAAATAAGTCTCGAGAGGCAAAAATAGCATCACATTTTTTTAATTATGCCCAATTCGATATTTAACGAATTCGTTTTTTATAATTTGGACGCGAAAGTAAGCAAAGCGAAATTTATAAAAACTAAAAAATTGCAAGAGAATAAATTTTTGAAAAAAATTTATGAACGCCACTCCCCCTTAACCTCAGAACAAAACTAACGAATTTGTGAAGCATCGGATGCTGGAGTGGCTGATGCGCCTCGAATTTCCGTTTCTTGTTTTTTAAGAATTTTAAAAATAATTTGATCTCTTATATCTCCACTTAATACATCTGTGGCGCGACCGGAAGAAGCCTTCTGATCGCTCATTTTATTCGGCAAAGCCAATTCTAAATTAGTCCTCGCTTTAATAGCATCCATAATATTTTCCGGAATTTCAATTGTTAAATCTAGTTTATTTCCATAAATTTGTAGAGCTTTTACAAAAATATCAAATTGTTTTAACAATTTATCATCTTGATTCTCTGCAATTGATTTTTCAATTTGAGCGGAAAGAAATGTTAAAGAATTTGTTATCGATTCTTTATTTTGATCATTAAATTCAGCTAAATCAAATTTATCAAAAATCTGTTTTGCCTTATCATGTAAATTTGGATTTATGAGCGATGAAATGGCGACATTTTTTAAAATAGTGTTCTTTTTTTCATCTTGCTCCGCAGTTAAATCAACTAAATCCTTTAATGCTTCAATCCCTTGTGGATTGTGCATTAACAATGATTGGAGAAGCACTAAATCATACGGTTTGCATTTTATTAATTTTGATTTCAAAAAATTGGGATCAATTATTAATTCATGAATTTCTTGAGGGTTTTGTGCTTTTTTTATTGCAAGATAGGAACAAATTTCTTCTTGTTTATCTTGCTTAGATATAGTTAAATTATTTCTCGGATTAATAAATTTTTCATAAGAATTTTTGCTTTGCAATCCTTCTTTTTGAGTAACACCTAGATTTTCATAAAAACTATTGAATTCCTCATGGTTTAATATTCTAACTAGAGTTGCATAATTGAACAATCTTTTTTCGGTTAAACCAGGTTTTTCAATTGAAGGTGGATCTAGAGTTAATTGATCTAAATTAATTCCTAATTCATCAACTGTATTTTTAACAATTATATTTGCATCATTTACGAGATCTTCATTTTGCCTTAAACTCAAAGTAATCATGTTTCTATTTAGTTAAAATTGGTAATATTTGTTATTTTTAGTAAAATAAAATTAACAATACTACCCTAGATTAACATTTAATAAATTTTGATTCGTATTTTTTGCTAATTTTTATTTTTTAACACCCATCTATTTCTTCAAAAATTTTGCTAAATCGCGAATATGCGCAATGAAATGAAAATTTAAATCCGGCAAAGATTTTTTTAAATTAGCGAAGTGTTTATTTTTTTCATTAGCCTTTGGAATCAAGCAGTTCTTGAATCCAAGCTTATGAGCTTCTTTCAATCGCGCTTCCAAATTACCAACCATTCTAATTTCGCCCGTTAAGCCGATTTCGCCAATGGCAATGGTTGAAGACGGCAAAGCGATATCTCGCGCCGATGAAATTAAAGCGCAAGCCACCGCCAAATCCGCCGAAGTTTCAACTATTTTCAAGCCTCCGACGATGTTGAGATAAACTTCTTTATCGAATAAATTTAAGCCGAATCTAGAATTCAAAACGGCGATAATCATCGCTAAACGATTTAAATCCCAACCAACCACCGCGCGTCTCGGCGTTGGAATAAATGATGGCGCAACCAAGGCTTGAACTTCCGCCAAAATTGGTCTAGTGCCTTCAATACCGGCGAAAACAGCGGTTCCGCTGGTATCGCGATCATAAGAAGCTAAAAATAATTCACTTGGATTTGAAACCTCGGATAATCCGATGTCATTCATTTCGAAAACCCCGATTTCATTGGCCGCCCCGAAGCGATTTTTCATCGCTCGCAAAATTCGAAAATGCAAATCTTTTTCGCCTTCAAAATAAAGAACGGTATCAACCATATGTTCTAGAACCTTCGGGCCAGCGATTTGCCCGTCTTTGGTAACATGGCTTACGATTAACAAAGTAATGTTATTTTTCTTGGCAAAAATTGTTAATTCGCCCGCCGAAGCGCGCACTTGCGAAACCGTTCCCGGCGCTGATGAAAGCTCTTCGATGAACATCGTTTGTATCGAATCTATAATGACAATAACTGGCGCTTTTTCATCTTTGATTGTGTTAATAATTTCGGCGACATTGGTAGTCGAGGCAAGTTTGATTGATTTCTCATCACATCCAAGACGCTTGGCTCTAAGCCTTACTTGATCAACCGACTCTTCGCCCGAAATATAAATTATTGAGTTTTTTGATTTGGCCAAACTATCCGCCGTTTGTAATAATAAAGTTGATTTACCAATTCCCGGATCGCCACCAATTAAAACCACCGAGCCTTGAACCAAGCCACCTCCTAACACTCTGTCTAATTCATTAATACCAGTTTTTACGCGCGGAAATTCTTGCGCCTCGCCGTTGAGACTAACTAAATTGGCTTTGCGGGCATTTTTAGTGCTTGAACCTTTTGTAATTTTATCATCTTCGAGGCGTGAAAAATGCGAAGTGCCACCTTCGGCGAACTCTTCAACTAAGCTATTCCAAGCCCCACAATCCGTGCATTTTCCCGACCATTTAAAATGAATTGCTCCGCAAGATTGACATGAATAAGCGCTTTTTTTGGAAGACATTTTTGTTATTTTTTGGGTTTATAAAATATTTTTTAATTTTATAAATCTATAAAAAAACAAACAAGGATATTTAAAAATTATTTAAATTTTTAAACTATTTTTTGCGCATATAAGGGACAACAATATCGCTGTTAACGATTACCGTCATTCTCGCGCCCTGAGGAATTCTAATCACCGGATTTAAATCAATGGTATTTTTGATAATGCCGGTGACGATGTCGATAATTGTTTTTGTAACATCATATAAAGCTTGATTACCGGCGTTTCCGTAAGTTGTTGTAGTTCCCTGAGAAGCATTAATAGTTGTTGAAGTTTGAGAGTTACCATTACCCATTATTTCTTGCGCAGCCGCAGTTCCCGCAACCGCTAAAACGCTAGTTAAAAGAGAATTTGCAACTAAAGAACTATAGCGATTATCGGTTTCGCCGGGAATGCCTGCGCGACCAAATTGATCAGCGGCAGTTAAAGCAATATTTAAACTGATTCCGTCGGGTCTAAGTAGACGACTCCACGAAATATTAACACGACCTTGCCCTCTTTTAACCGCTGAAGAGTAGCTTCCGTAAAGCCTCGAGCCTTTGGGAATAAGCACTTCTTTACCCGCTTCGCCATAAACATCGCGAGTTATAATTCCGCGCACCGCGCCGGGAAATTCGGTGTTTATGGATGTCTCCAAAATTGCACTTAATAATTTACCTTGAGCTATAGTTCTTGAGCGATCTTCGATCATTCTTACTTCAACATTTTTCTCGGTTTTTTGAATTTGTTTAATGCCATCTTCCTTTAATGCAATAATATTTTTTTCTTGACCGACCCCAAGTGGCGGAGTCCCTCCCCCTCTATCAGAAAACACTACAATCGGAGAATATCTCGGCTCAAAAACACTATCTTCAACTTTTTGATTCTCCTCTTGTTTTTCTTTGGCTTTTTTATCTTCCTCCTCTTTCTTTTTGGCATCATCAAGCATGTTTTGCTTCTCTTTAGCTTGAATTTCTTGTTGCTCTTTAAGCTTGAGTTCAAGTTCTTGAATTTTTTGATCGCGCGATTTTAATTCTTCAGAACTTGCAGTAACAATATTTTGATTCGATTTTTCAGAATCTGGGCTAGCATTTGGCAAAATTGGGTCAACCTCCTCCTCTTCTTCGGCGGGTTTTTCATCTTTTATTTTATTCATATCGATTAAGTCGGGAGTAATGTCTTTCGGCAGTTCTGGAATATCTGGAATTTCTGGCTTAGCTTGCTTTTCAAGCAAATCAACATTGCTTTTTTCTTTTTGATCGATATCGGATAAATCATAAATTGATTTATCTTCTTCTTTTTCTTTGGGTGCGACATTTTCTCCGGGAACATTTTCGATAATATCCGGAACAACTTGCGGAACCTGCTCAAGGACCGTGTTATTGGCACTATCGCCACTAAAAAAATATAGTAACAAACGAAAACTAAAATAACCGACGCCAAAATAATAAGCATAGTATTTTTCTTACTTGCTGATATTGACGGCGCATCATTCTTGACATCGACGGCTATATTCTCGTCTTCGTCATCGATTTCTTGTTCTATTTGTTTTTGTGGCCTAGATCTCATTGTGAAAAATCAAATTTTCTTAGTAAATTATAATAAAATTTTATAAAATCATATCATTTTTTGTTGATTGAAAAAATTAATTATTTCTTGAAACACTAAATTATTATTTTTTGCCGTAATAATAACATGTTTATCGAAATCCATTTCAACTAATTTCTTTTCTTTGGATTGAATTTTATCAAATATTAACTGCCCGCTAATCGGATTAACAACCGGATCATTTTTTGATTGAATAATCAAAGTTGGGCAAGTAATTTTATGAAGATTATCGTCGCACAAACTCATCAATTTTTCAAGTTCATAAACACCTTTTATATAATTGCGAGAGTAGTTTATGTGCGGATTTTCTGGATTGTCGTCAACAAATTCCATGCGCCCTTTTTCAAGATTAAATTTTTCCAATAATTCATTCCACAAATTAATTCCGGGGATCATTTTTGATTTAATATCGCGCAATTTTAATGCCGAATTAATCGAAATAACCGCCGAAACTTTGTTTGAAATAGCATTTTTTTGCGAAGCGCTGAGCAAGGCTAACAAGCCTCCGGTCGAAAATCCCACAATAACAACTTTTGAACAAATATTGGATAAAGCGCAATAACCTCTTTGCAAAGATTCGTACCAATCAAACCAAGAATAATTTTTTAAATCAATTGGCGCGGTTCCATGACCCTTAAGGCGCACGCTGTAGGTTTTTATTCCGTAACCATTTAAAAATTTTGCCAAATCTTCAACTTCTTTTGGAGCTGATTTGTAACCATGCGCCAAAACCACTCCAAAATCTTGATTTTCCTTAGAATCTTTTATTTTATTATCTAAAAAAAGCGGTGAACCAATCGATTTATCTTTTGAAAAATTTTTATCAAAATTTTGCGAATAATTTTGCTCAAAAATTTTCAAATCGGCTTCATATATATTTTTAAAAACCAAGTGCGCTAATTCATTTTTATCAATCGAAGAAACTCTTTTTATAACACTGTTTGCGCTTTCTAACAGAGCGAATTCTCGAGAAATAACTTGCAGAGTATTTTCAATTCTAATTTGATGGAAATCGACTTTTTTATTTAATAAATTTTTGAAAATTTCAATTTGATTTTCGGATATTTTTTTAATCAAATTTTGCTTTATTGCCAAATCGAAAACGCTATCAAATTCAAAGCAATTTTCATCAGAAAAAATTTTAAAAATATTTTCTTCAAAAATCGACGGATTTAAGCGGTATTTTTTGGTTTTAGAAATCAAAATAACTGAGTAATAAATAATTTGCTTGAGATGATTAATTTCAATTTTAGATTGAGACGAATGAATCAATGCCGATACAAAAATGTGATCGAAATTTATTTGAACATCGGAATAAATTTTTTCCATAAAATCGCTGGTTAAACGAGAGCGATAATATTTTAAAATAAAATTATTTTTGGTCTCACCTTTAATTATTGGAATTTTATTAATTACTCCGCGAGCTGAACGAACATAGTCCGCCAAATTAATTGGATCGCCAAAATTTAAGTTAATATCGGCATCAAGCAAAATATTACCTTCAATTTCAAGCTCTTCGACGATTTGTTTCGGCAAATTTTTAATCAAACGAGTCGCTAGAGCTTTGATTTTGTTGTCTCCCGGACGAATTGGGTAATAAGTAATATTGACGGGAACAATTTGCGTTTGTAAATTTTTAAAAGAATCGTGATAAATTAGACCGTTATTTATTTTGTAATTATCAAGAGTTTGTTGATCGTTATTTTGATAAGCCTCAATGATTTCAGTGCGAAATAATTCAGATTTCAAAGCAAGAACCGAAGCGCCGGTTCTAACCGGCCCGACGCGGTGCGGAGTATAATTTATATACAAACCATCATATTTTATTTCCTTACTTTTGACCATGCTTCCTTCGGGATAAATCATCCAATCAAATGCCCCATTTACCAAATCTTCAACAATGATATTATCGCGATTAGGATCTTTGGTTGAAATCGTGCCAACTGACCTCAAAAACTTTCCAAAAGTGCCAAAAAATATTTTTGAATCAGCCAAACATCTTACATGTCGACCCGTAGCTTTATTGATTAAATAAGGAACAAAAAAAGTTTCGGAACGAGTAAAATGGTTAGCAACAAACATCACGGGATTATTGGGAATTTTTTCAACTCCAGAGATTGTAAACCTCGTTCCAAGAAGCTTTTCTAAAAGATTCATTGCAAATGAAGCGTAACGAAATGGTTGTGTATTCATAAAAATTATTTAATCTCAAAATTGAAAATTTTCAATTTGAGAGGATTTTTTAAGAAAAGTTTTTTTCAAAAGTTAATTGTGAAATTTTTTGCAAATCGGCAACATTAATTTTTCCTGAATTTAAATTAATATTTTCTTGAATAACTTCACCAATTTTGAAAATTGAAGCGTTATTTTTTTCAGCAATTTTTAAAAAATTCTTTAGATTGTCATTAGAAACTGTAATAATGTAACGAGATTGATCTTCTCCAAATAAAATAGAATTTTCGTCGCTAATTTCATTATTTTTTAAAGACGAAATATTAATATTGCAACCAAGTTCTTTGGTCGACATTTCAAAAAGCGCGACCAATAAACCACCGTCAGAAATATCGTGACAAGCGTTAATTAAGTCTCTACCAATCAACTCTCGCACGAGTTCAGAATTCTTTTTTTCTTCAGCTAAATCAACTTTTGGAGGATTTTTTTGATTTTCAATTTTAAGAATTTCTCTTTCATAAATTGAGCAAGAAATATGTCCAAAAGTTTTACCGATAACAAAAATTTGATCATTGATTTTTTTGAATTTTGTATCGCATCTTTTGTTTGAATCAACGAGCAACCCTACTCCTCCAATTGCTGGAGTTGGTTGAATTGCCTTGCCGTCAGTTTCATTATAAAGCGAAACATTGCCCGATACCACCGGATAATCAAGCTCTTTGCAGGCCTTGGTGATTCCTTGAATTGAGCGCACAATCTGCCCCATAATTTCTGGTTTTTGCGGATTGCCAAAATTCAAACAATTGGTAATTGCCAAAGGCTTGGCGCCAACCGCTGAAATATTGCGGTAAGTTTCGCAAACCGCTTGAATAGAGCCTTCATAGCTATCAGCCTCAACATATCGCGGAGTGCAATCCACGCTCATCGCCAAAGCTTTTTTGGTGCCATGAACCCTAACAATTGAAGCATCTCCCTTAGTTAAAAGAGTGTCATTCATGACTTGAGAATCATATTGTTCGTAAATCCATTTCTTATCGGATAAATCGGGAACTTGAAGCAAATTTTGTAAAATTTCTAAACTCATATTTTGAAAGTTTTTTATAAAAATAATTTGCTTATTCTTTGTGATTTTAGACAAAAAGTAAAGTTATTTTTTGAATTTTTAAAAATAAATTTAACGCTTATTTTTAAAAAAATTTTTGAGGATTATTTTCGATTCATCGGCGCAGATTCCGGAATAAAATTCGCTCTTAAAATAAGCATTTTTGGCACCCAAAAATAGCGGATTACTTTCAATCGCGCCAAATTTTTCATCATTTGCACCGTAATAAATTCGACGAATTCGGGCGTAACTAAGCGCAATTAAGCACATGGCGCAAGGCTCGAGAGTTATATAAATATCGCAATTTTCTAATTTGGAAGATTTTTTAATTTCGCACGCCATTTTTAGCGCAATTATTTCCCCGTGAGCCGTTGGATCACATTTCTGGCGGTTTTGATTAAACCCAGTTGCAATAATTTGATTATCTTGAACAATAACCGCCCCAACCGGCACTTCATCGAACTCTAGGGCTTTTTTTGCTTGATTCAAGGCCTCAAGCATGAAACTTTTTTGAATAATATTTTTCGACATTTATTTAAAAATGAAAATTAGATCGTAAATTTTTCAATAAAAATCGATCACTTGCGAGGAGAATCTTCTTTCCCAAAAAGACCTTCTAAATCAAACTGAAATTTTAATTGAAGAAAGCTAGATAGCCTTAAAAACAAAAATTAATTACTATTGTCGCGATTAATTAGCGACCCAGCAATTCAAATTCTCCCTAAATTTGCGAAAGCAAATGTAATTCATTATTTAGAAATAATTTTTCCTTGAGCAGTTTTTTGATGAAAATCACCGTAGAATTTATATTCTCCAGTTCTTAATGGAGAAATATATAAAGAAATTTTTTTGCCGGCGCCAATAAGTTTTTCTTTTTTTATATCATCACTTTCAAATTCTTCGATGGTATTATCAAGATTTTCAACAATAATTTTGAATTTTGTATCTGCGGGAACATTGATTACATCTGGCTCAAAGCGATGATTTTTAATTTTTATAGTGAATTCATTTTGAGATGCATCATCTTTTTTTTGACTTTCATCTTTTTTATAAGTCGCATCTTCAGCAAAGGCACTGAGTGGGTATAAGAACAACACCAAAATCAACGAAAATTTTTTCATATTTTTTAAATTTATATAGGGTTATATAAGAAATTTTGGTGACCCCAACGAGATTCGAACTCGTATTTTCACCGTGAAAGGGTGACGTCCTAACCGTTAGACGATGGGGCCAATATTTAAAAAATGGCAAGAAAAATCTAGTTTTGCTAGAGCTTTATTTAGCTATTATAAAAATCAACTTACAAAAAGGCAAACAAAAAATTCTTATCTATATTTGGCGCGGTTCGAAGGCACCTAAATTCATAAAATTACTTAAAAGTAAA
Source organism: uncultured Alphaproteobacteria bacterium (assembly GCA_903858915.1). Taxonomy (GTDB): domain Bacteria; phylum Pseudomonadota; class Alphaproteobacteria; order Rickettsiales; family UBA1997; genus CAILUF01. The sequence continues at coordinate 9,436 of CAIOKL010000283.1, forward strand.
ATAGGAATGTAGCAAATAAAATAAAATTATGGAAATTACCAAATTAATGTGATAAGCATTTAATTGAGAAAATCCAATATTTATTAAAGACAAAATTAGTACCGCCGAGACTACATACATCGAGCCATAAGAAATGATCGCGCGGAAAATTTCCTTGTGACAATATTTTTTTCTCTGAAAACTTAAAAATTTATGAGCAAGAAAGCTGTGAATGGTAACCAGTACATTAAAAATTGTGATTTTAGTTAGATTGATTTCGATAAATTTAAAATAAAATAAACCAAAAATATAGCAAACAGCCGTATTGTAAGCTCCAACCAATAGAAATCTCACTTTTTTATCTTCTAAAATTAAAAAAATGAACTTGATAAAATTGTTAAAATCTTTAATTTTCAGAAATTGTTTTATATATTTTTTATACATTTTGGACAATTATTTTAATTTACAAACTTCTTCATGATAAAATTTTTTCAAAAAGAAAAAAATATTAGCTATATTTATTTTTTTATGGTTTTTTGGGCGATAATTTTTATCGCGCATTATTATTTTTTTAACGGAATTCCAAACTTTATTTGCAATGACTCATTCCAATATTTGTCAATCGCTCACGATATTTATAACGATAAAAAAACTACGGGATTAATTAATTTTGCACTAGATCTTTATTACGATGAATTAGCGCTTTTTAATTACGATTTTAACAATTTAAAACCTTACCACTTCCCTAGCTACTCAGCTTTTCTTAGTCTTTTTTACTATATTTACAATAATCATAATTTTGTTATTTATTTTTCACAATATTTATCTTTTTTAATATTTTCAATATCTTCTTTTTTAATTTTAAGTCATTACCACAAAAAAAACACCGCCTTTCTCATAACTTTAATTTGTTTTTTTTGCACCGCGATAATTCATTACATTTCCGACAGTGGAAAAGAAATTTTATGTTCGGGCTTAGCAATGCTTGGAATCTATCTTGGTCTTTATTATAAAAAAAGAAATAGCCTTGCAATAATTCTAATTTTATCAATTATTTTTAGTTTTTTAGCCGTTACTCGCAACTTCTATTTATTGTTATCATTTTTAATTTTTGCATTTCGCGCCCTACCCTCTAAATACACGGAAAACGATATTGTGGAAAATTTCCGAACCAAATCTACATTTTTCTTTTTTGTATTTTTAATACCCCTCATCGCATATATTTATTGCTACCACATTATAGAAATTCATTTATTTATTTTCGACAACAGAACTGATTTTTACGGCGGAAAAAATTTAAAAGATTTATTTAAAAGAGTTTTTAGTAATTTATTAATTGGTATTTTCCTTTTTTTTACTCAATACTTCCAATATGCCTTCGATTCATTTAAATCTAAGGGCGTTATGG
>CAIOKL010000284.1 GCA_903858915.1 uncultured Alphaproteobacteria bacterium
GGGTTAGGGTGAGGGGTTTTAAAAAAAATTTAAAAAACAAAATCAAGAAATCGTCTTTTTTGGAATTTTTTTTGCGAATAAACGCTTCATCTTTTTCTTTGAAAAAGATTCGCGACTGGGATTGCGTCGCCTTTGGGTCCTGATCCCGTTCTTTGCTAAAAATAGCCGTTTAGGCTATTTTTTTAACGCAAATAACCCCTCAAGGGGGGAGCTATGGCACCGTAAGCTTTACGAGTGTTTTTGCAAGTGTAGGTTTGTAAGGTTGTGGAGGAGAGGATTGGTATGAGAAGGAATTTATGAATTATTACGAGACGATCTTGCGCACGCGAATGCAAAACAGCTGGGAAACGAAAACCTCGTTGAGGGTTCGGAAGTTGCGCTAGTTTCCGTAGATTGCAAATTTTGACCAGAGCGAAAACAAGAAAACACTCTGCGAAAACAGCTTGAAAATGAAGATGAAGCTAATGAAGCTTTTGGAACTTCTGAATCGCTTTGGAAACTTGTGCCACCAACTTCCTCTTCTTTATTAATTGAAACCTGAGTGCTAGTAATTTTAGTTACCGGAGAACCAGAATCATTCACAGAGGGATAAGATTTCATCTCTATTTCTTTTTGATGATCGGATTCTGCTTCCTTAGCAACGGGATACCGGAGTGGCGGATATGAAGCCAGATCTTCTAAGAACACTCCTGTATGAATCTCAGTCACTCGGGAAGGGGGGGCTTCAGAATCATGCACAACATCCTTTATCGATTCCGATGCATTTTGAGGCAACCCATTGTGAGAATAGTCTTGAGTATGAAAAGTAATAAAAGCGGGAATTGATTGCACAATTAATGTTTCCGAAGTATCGCCTGATGGTTGTTCAGATTCGGGAATGGGGTTTTTTATAATCGGTAAATTCGAATCACTTGTTGGATTATATACTTCCAAATTTTGCGAAATGGTCTCAAGTGCATGATTCCCAGCCTCACCCTGCGGAACAGGAACAGGCATTTGATAAGTCTGTTGCGCTGAATTAAATTTATTATCAAAACTTTGACTTGGAACTATAATTTCACTCCCGCTATCCGCCGAAATAGGGACTGGCCAGTTAAAGACTTGAGGCGTAACTTGAAGATCAGAGGTCCGTTCTCTTTCACTTTGCGTATGAATAAGAACGGGCATTTGCAAAACTGCCCGATCATCAGGAGAAACTTCTAAATCTTGATTAGCTCTAGAGGAGATATCAACCTGAGTTGATTTCACCCATTGCGCATTGCTTTTGTCACCTAGAATTTTATCTGACAAGGGGAGGAAGCTTTTTCCAAGCGTTGATTGAAGTTCATGACCCGGAAGGTTAAGTTGATCCACCCCCACAACTTCCGAATGCACAATCAAGGAATTCATATTTTCTAGGATTTTAACATCAAAATGACTGTTTCCATCCTGAGGTTTAACCCAAGAAACTGGTTGGGGAGCTTCATCAGCTGGATCTTTTATAGGTACTGGATTATATAAAATCAAAGGGGTTAGAAGCTTTTCATCATCAGAAGAAGAGCTTCTTGAAATTGAAATCGTTTCGACGGGATTGTCAAGCTGTTTTTGAGGAATATATAAAACCCTACCATCAAATGATTCAAGGTCTTCCTGAAGAATAGGTTTCAACGCGGTACTCAAATCCGCACTCAAATCAGTACTCAAAATTGCCGTCTGAGAAGGTAAAGTCGATAATTTTTTCGAAACTAAATTCGAAAATTGTTTGTGAGTTAAACGTGCATGAGTGGTATCTCCCCCGCAATTACTACTAAGTATTAGATTGGGCATTTCTTGACTTTCTTGACTTTGCAATGGAGAATGAAAAAAATCAAGTACCGTCCGCATAACTCTCTAAAAATATAAATTTAAATAAATGTAATTAATAAATATATTGTTTTATAGATTTTATAAGAAACAAATAAATTATTAATTTTTGTTTAAAAAAAATTTATATTGTTTTTCTTTGACAATTTTTTTAAGAATAATAAAATTATTTTACAAATTTTAATCAATCACGCAAAGCTATGTCAGGGAATCTAACCGAAATTATCAACCTAACTCAAGAAATAACTTCAAAGTCCGATGCGTTGGTTTTAAAAATCACCGAATTAAGTTATGAAATTGCCAATAGTGGTGGCGTAAGTCCATTAATTTTTGGTTTTAGCATTTTTATTTTAGCCTGTTTTGTCGGCTATTTCGTTGTATGGAAAGTTACTCCGGCGCTTCACACCCCACTAATGTCCGTAACCAACGCCATTTCGGGCGTTATTATTGTTGGCGCCATAATCGCTCTTGGCTCCGCCAAAAGTTTCGGACTTATTTCTGTCTTGAGCTTCATCGCCATAATCATCGCTTCCATCAATATTTTTGGTGGATTTTTAGTTACTTGGCGCATGCTTCAAATGTTTAAAAAATAATTTTGTGTTTAATTCAAAAAAAAATATTTTTGACATTTCTTGGTTAAAAATTTTAATCATTTTCATTGTTTTATCACTCTCTCTTAGAGTCATTTTATTAGCTCAATATTTTAACGAAATAACAATTTCAACGCTTGAAATTATTAAAATTTTTTCAATCGGATTATTTTTTGACTGCCTTACGGCCTGTTATTTTGCGGTCTTACCTTTACTTTATTTTGCATTACTTCCTCAAAAAATTTTTAATCACAAAAAACATCAAATTTTTCTCAAAATAATTTATTTTATTTTCATAAATATTATTGTGTTTTCAATTTTTTCGGAAATAGTTTTTTTCGAAGAATTTAATGCGCGCTTTAATTTTATCGCCGTCGATTATTTAATTTATACCACCGAAGTAATCGGCAACATTGTCGAATCTTATCCGATGGGGCTTTTGTTGTCGATAATTCTAGCAATTAGCGCGGTAATTTTTTATTTTTCTTATCGTCAAATAATCGCAATAAAAAATATTAATTTCAAAAATCGTCTTAAATTTTTTGGCATAATTTTGTTAATTTTAATCCTCGAATTTTTTGCAATTGATTCAAGTAAAATTGATAAATTTTTTAACAATAATTACAATAAAGAACTATCGCAGAACGGCATTTACCAACTGTTCTCAGCATATCGCAATAATCAAATTGATTACGAAAAATTTTATATAATTAATGATTTAAAAAGTGCCGACACTCGACTTCGCACTTTAATTTCTAAGCAAGAACCGCTCGCTAAATTCGTTGAAAATACTGGCATCGAAAGATTTATTTCCGCTTCAAAAAATCACAAAGAGCAAAAATATAATATTATTTTTATTACCATCGAAAGCATGAGTGCTGATTTCATGGCATATTTTGGTAGCAAAGATAATCTGACACCAAATCTCGATGAGCTCGCCAAAAAAGGCTTATTTTTTACCAATCTTAAGGCAACGGGAACGCGTACCGTTAGAGGGCTTGAGGCCTTGAGCTTATCAATCCCACCTACCCCGGGAAATTCAATTGTGCGTCGCCCAAATAATGAAAATTTATTCAACATCGCAACGCCCCTCAAGGCGCGCGGATACGATGCCAAATTTATTTATGGTGGTGACGGTTACTTCGACAATATGAATTATTTTTTTGCGAATAATGGCTTCGAAACAATTGACCGTAAGAAATTTACTAAAAATGAAATTACTTTTTCCAACGCGTGGGGCGTTGCCGATGAAGATTTATTCGACAAAACTATCGCCGAAGCTGATAAATCGCATGCCGAGGGTAAGAATTTTTTAAATTTCGTGATGACAACTTCCAATCATCGCCCTTTCACTTATCCAGATAATAAAATTGATATTCCTTCAAAAACCAATCGCGACGGAGCGGTAAAATATTCCGATTACGCCATCGGACAATTAGTCAAAAAATCGCAAAATAAACCTTGGTTCGATAAGACAATTTTTGTTTTTGTTGCCGACCATTGCGCCGGCTCCGCGGGCAACAGCGATGTGCCTTTGTGGCGCTATCAAATTCCGGCAATTTTTTATGCGCCAAAAATTATTAAACCAAAAATTTATGCCGAAAATTCTAGTCAAATTGATATCGCTCCAACATTATTAAGCTTTCTGAATCTTTCTTATAAATCAAAATTCTTCGGTGTTAATGTTTTAACTGGTGATAAAAAATATATTTCACGAGCTTTTGTCAGCACTTACTCAGATTTAGGATATTTTACTGAAAATAAACTTTTTTTACTAAAACTTAAAAAAGAACAAAAAGTTTATAATGTTGAAATCAAAAACTTTGGCTATCAAGGCTCCAGCGAGGTTTTAACAACGGATTTTTCCCAAGAAAAACTTGAAAATGCCGAAGATTATTATCAAATCGCCAGCGATTATTTTAAAAATGGCAAACTCAAAGAAAATATCGATTTAAAAAATCATCAATAAAATTTAAATTTATTTTGCCCGATTTAATATTTTTAAATGAGAAAGATATTATTTAAACTTCGACTTGCAAAACTTCAAAAAAACTCTTAACCTAGTAAAATAGTCAACTTTTATTTTTTAAAAATGTTAAGCAATAAAATCACTTTGGGAGCGCTTCCAGCGTCACAAAAAATTCATATTTCCAGCGAAAAATTTGCCGATGTTGCCGTGGCAATGCGCCAAATAAATCTTTCAAAAACTTCATCGACTTCAAATTTTAAAGTTTACGACACTTCCGGCCCTTACACCGACGCCGACTATTTAGATAAAATTAATTTAAACAAAGGTTTGCCAAGAATTCGTGAAAAATGGATTTTGGAAAGAGGTGATGTTGAGCATTATGAAGGACGCAATCTTCGCCCCGAAGATAATGGCAAAACTTTAGCTAAAAATCAAACCGTTCCCGAATTTGATTTGCAAAATCAGCGCCCACTTCGTGCCAAAAAAAATTGCGTTCCGACGCAAATGGCTTATGCTCGCGCCGGCATAGTTACCAAAGAAATGGAATATATTGCGATTCGTGAAAACATCGCTCGCGAAGAAAATTATATTAAAAATATCGCCCGCGCCAAAAAATTTAGCGGTGAAAAATTCGGCGCTAAATTTCCCGATTTTATTACCGCAGAATTTGTTCGCGACGAAATCGCTTCGGGGCGCGCCATTATTCCTGCCAACATCAATCATCCCGAATCGGAACCAATGATTATTGGACGCAATTTTTTAATTAAAATAAATGCCAATATCGGCAATTCGGCAATTTTTTCTTCGGTTGAAGATGAAGTCGAAAAAATGATTTGGGCAACTCGTTTTGGCGCCGATACTTTAATGGATTTATCAACCGGATTCAATATTCACAATATTCGCGAATGGATTATTCGCAATTGCCCCGTTCCAGTTGGCACCGTGCCAATTTATCAAGCTTTGGAAAAAGTTGGTGGAATTGCCGAAGAATTAACTTGGGAAATTTATCGCGATACTCTAATTGAGCAATGCGAACAAGGTGTTGATTATTTTACGATTCATGCCGGCGTGCGCTTACCTTTTATTCATCTAACGGCACAGCGCACTACGGGGATAGTCTCTCGTGGCGGTTCAATTCACGCCAAATGGTGCTTGGCTCATCATAAAGAAAATTTTTTATACACAAATTTTGAAGAAATTTGCGAAATTTTAAAGCAATATGATGTAAGTTTTTCACTCGGCGACGGGCTTCGTCCTGGATCGATTAACGATGCCAATGATGACGCACAATTTGCCGAATTAAAAACTTTGGGTGAACTTACTAAAATCGCTTGGAAGCATGATTGTCAAGTGATGATCGAAGGTCCGGGACATGTGCCGATGCACCTCATCAAAGAAAATATGGACAAACAACTTGAATTGTGTCACGAAGCACCTTTTTATACTTTAGGACCACTCACCACTGATATCGCTCCGGCTTATGACCACATCACTTCGGCAATTGGCGCTGCGATGATTGGCTGGTTCGGCACGGCAATGTTATGTTATGTTACTCCAAAGGAACATTTGGGTTTGCCCAACAAAGAAGATGTTCGCGCTGGGGTTATTGCTTATAAAATTTCCGCTCATGCCGGAGATTTGGCAAAAGGAAAAATTATTTCCAAAGAGCGCGATGACGAATTATCAAAATCGCGTTTTGAATTTCGCTGGGAAGATCAATTTAATCTAAGTCTTGACCCAGAAATGGCGAAGTCTTATCACGACGCCACCCTTCCCGCCGAAGGTTCAAAGCTTGCTCATTTCTGCTCAATGTGCGGACCAAAATTTTGCTCGATGAAAATTTCGCAAGATGTTCGCGATTTTGCTAAAAAGGAGCAAGAAAAACAAGCCGAAGATGGCATGAAAGAAATGAGCGATAAGTTTAGGGAGCTAGGATCGCAAGTTTATGTGAAAAATACCGACTCCCAATCTTAAATGATGCGACCTTAATTAAATTTGCTTATGGGTTCTAGCTCCCCCCTTGAGGGCTTACAAACCTAAATTTAGAAAAAAACTCGTTAAACTAACGGGCTGTAGCTCCCCCCTTGAGGGTTATTTGCGTTAAAAATAGCCTAAACGGCTATTTTTAGCAATGTACGGATTCTAGAAACTTAACGGTAGTTATGTTTCTAGAATCGTGGGGGGTCAAAAACTAACAGCGACAACGGGTTTAAGGTTAACTCAAAAA
>CAIOKL010000285.1 GCA_903858915.1 uncultured Alphaproteobacteria bacterium
AAAAACCTCTAATCCAGATTCTTCAACGAAATCCTCTAAGAATTTTAAGATGATTATGAGGCGGGCGAGGGACGAAAAGCGAAAATGTATTTCAAATACATTGAGCTTTGAGGGTTCGATGACCAACGAAATAAGCGCTTAAAATTCGACGAGGATTGGTTGGGGCGGCAGGATTCGAACCTACGGGTGGCGGTATCAAAAACCGCTGCCTTACCACTTGGCTACGCCCCAAAAATTGTATTTTTTGCTAAAAATCGAAAAAAAACGAGTCGCTATTTATAAAATTTTTTAAATTTCAAGTCAAGTAAGAATGTGATTTATTGATTTAAAGTCGCGCGGGTCGCGGGTGCAATTTAATTTTAAATTAAAAATAAAAGTTGATTTATTTTAATCCGCAAACTGCGCAATGAGGATTTTTATTTAAAATAGTTTTACGAAAATCATTTTTCAAAAAATCAAAAATTAAAATTTTGCCAGAAATATCTTCGCCGATTTTTAAAATTTCTTTAATTGCGTAGGTCGCTTGCATAGCCCCTAAAGTCCCAGCTACCGCACCTAAAATGCCTTTTTCACTTAATGGTAATTCAAATTTTTCATCAACAATATTTGGATTAAAACACGCATAACAAGGCTGATTATTTTCGTAAGCTTTAAAAACACTTAATTGCCCTTGAAAGCCTTTAACGGCGCCGAAAATTAAAGGTTTTTTTTGTTCAAAACACACTTGATTCACGATGAAGCGCGTGGGAAAATTGTCGGTGGCGTCGATAATAATTTCGTAATCTTTAACGAGTTGAGTTAAGTTTTCATGATTGGCGCGAATCGGGTAAGTTTTGAGATTTAAATCGGGATTTAATTTGCGTAATTTTTCTTCGGCGCTATGGACTTTGTGGATATTTAATTTGCTAAAATCATGAATTATTTGTCGTTGTAAATTTGACAATTCAACTTTATCATTATCAATAATTCCCAGATAACCAACGCCTGCGCAAACTAGATATTGTAGGAGAGAAGAGCCTAGTCCGCCAGCGCCGATGACTAAAATTTTGCTTTGTAATAATCTTTGTTGCCCCATTTCGCCAATTTCATTAACCAAAATATTGCGCGAATAAAGTTCGAGTTGTTGATGATTGAGCATATTAAATTTTTATTTCATTAAAAAATTCTTGCGCCGATTTTTTTATGGCTAAAATTTCTTCTGGCGACTTGCGCTTAAGGTTAGCGTAAGGATAAAAAAGTCGTGCGTTATTTTTAAGTAATTTTTCATTTTTAATTAAAAAATTCCAATATAAAAAATTAAATGGACAAGCATTTTTAACAAGTGAATTTTCATTGGTGGCTTTTTTTACATCATAATAACAATTTTTACAAAAATTTGACATTTTGTTAATATAATTTCCACTAGAGCAATAAGGCTTCGAGGCGACAATTCCGCCATCGGCATAAATTGCCATTCCGCGCGTATTGGGCATTTCAACCCACTCAAAAGCGTCGGCGTAAACTCCTAAATACCATTCATCAATTGCGTCGGGATTAATTTCGGCGAGCAAAGCAAAATTGCCGGTGATCATCAGTCTTTGAATATGATGGCTGTAGGCGTTTTGTCGAGTTTGCTGAACGGCAATTTTTAAACAATTCATTTTCGTTTTATTTTCGTCCCAATAAAAATCGGGTAATTTTCGTTGATGATCGAAATAATTTAAATCACGATATTTTGGCATAAAAAACCAATAAATACCGCGAATATATTCGCGCCAGCCAATGATTTGGCGGATAAATCCTTCGGCGCTCGCCAAGTCGCAATTGCCTTTAAAATATTCTTCCTCAACTTTTTTTGCGCAAGTTAAAACATCGAGCAAGCCAATATTTATATATGCCGAGATGATGCTATGAAAACCAAAATCAACATCTTGACGCATCGCATCTTGATAATTTCCAAAATTTTTTAACCGATTTTTAATAAAATCTTCAAAATGCAAATTGGCTTCGAAAGCGCTTGTGGCATAGTTAAAATTGTCAGTGTCGCCAAAATTATTTGGAAATTTTTTCTTAACCATTTCAATAACTTCCAAAGTAATTTTTGAAGTTTTTAGTTTTAAAATTTTTGGTGGAATAATTTCGGCGGGCATAGTTTGGCGATTTTCTTTGTCGTAATTCCACTTGCCTCCGACGGGCTTTAATTCTGGTGCGGACGATGATTTTGCTTTTGGTTTCTTTGGCAATTCTTCCATCAAAATTTTAGTTTTTTTGCGTATTTGATGATAAAAATTTTCGAGCAATAAAGTTTTTTTATCTTTAGCGAACTCAGCAAATTCATGGTGTGAGCAAATAAAGCGCTCATCATTACGAATTTCTAAAACCACATTATTTTTTTCTTGAAAATCGTTGAAAAGCTTCAAAACGCGGTATTCCGAGGGTTCGGTTAAAATTATTTTTTGTGGTTTTAATTGTTGATAAAATTTTAAAAGTTCGCCATCAAAACTGCCTCGATTATTTTCGTCTTCGAGCTGGGTATAAAAAATTTTATAACCATTTTCTTGCAAATAATTTTTAAAATTTCGCATTGCCGAAAAAATTAAAACCAATTTTTTTGATGATGCGGAGCGTATTTTGCTTCGTCCCAAACCTCTGCCATCAATATTGCATCGAGGTTTTTGTCAAAATCTTGAAGCGAAGAAATATTTGCAGAAAGTTGATCGCCTAAAATAAAAATTAAATTGCGCATATTTTTTAGAAAGTTAAAAATGAACCAAAAACTCATCAATTTATGATTAAACTTCTACAAAAAAATTGCAAATTTTTAATCTCGGGAGCGACGGGATTTATTGGATCAAAATTATGCCAAGAGCTATTGTCCGACGGGCATCGAATCGTGGCGCTTACTCGTCAAAAAAACAAAATTTCGACGCATGAAAATTTAAAATATATTAATGATTTAAATGAAGAAAATTTTGATTACGACATTGTGATAAATCTAGCGGGAGCGCCGATTTCGGTCTATTGGACGCAAAAAAATCAACAAAAAATTCGCGAAAGTCGTCTTAATATCACGCAACAAATTGTTGAAAAAATTATGAATAGCGAAACTCCGCCAAAGCTTTTTATTAGCGGTTCGGCGATTGGATTTTACGGAACTTCAAGCTCAATAATTTTTAGTGAAAATTCGCAACCAACTAACCAAAATTTATTTTCCCAACAAATTTGTCGTGATTGGGAGCGCGAAGCTCTCAAGGTGCAAAATAAAACTCGCGTGGTTTTGCTTCGAACCGGCGTAGTTGTAGGTGAGGGCGGGGGCATTATAAAAAAACTTACTGCGCCTTTTAAATTGGGACTCGGCGGTAAAATTGGCGATGGAAAACAAATTATGAGCTGGATTCATTTGCAAGATGTAATGGGAATTTTAAATTTAATCATGAATAATTTTTCAATCGTTGGAGCCATAAATTTAGTAGCTCCGAACGCATGTTCAAATTATGAATTTTCTCAAAAATTAGCCAAAAAATTCTCGCGTCCATTTTTATTTCATATGCCAAAAATAATCGCCAAAAATCTTTTTGGAAAAATGGGCGAAGAACTTGTGCTTTCTTCGCAAAAAATCGCGCCACACAAAGCGATTGAAAATGGTTACGATTTTAAATATGCGCATATCGAAGAAGCGATTGATGCGCTTTTTACAAGCGAAAATGCTTTGTAGAAAAATTAAAATTTAGCGCAAAATATTCTTGAACTTATCGAGTATTTCTTTATTTTGTTGATGTTTATTATTGAAAACCAACAATTAATTTTATCAAAAATGTATAAAATAATAATTTTTTTAGTGATTTTTTTGGCGAGCAGAAATTCATTTGCTGATTTTGTTCACCCCATGAATTTCGATGAAAAAACTCAAAAAAATGAAGTTTTGGAATATATAAAAGACCGCGTTAAGAAAGACTATTGTAGCGGTTCCATCGATATGTGCAATCACTCAACTTTAAGAATGATGGAGCAACAAAATCTCGATTCTTTTAAAAAACTTACGCAAGCTCAAGATAAAAAAATTATGGATAAAGTGATTGAAGATTATTGCTCGGGAACCCTTGATATGTGCAGTTATTCGACGATTCTTATGATGTATGAACAAAATTTTAAGGCTAGCAAAAAAGAATTAGAGTGGTAAAAAATTTCGAAATTTCATCGAGATAAATTCGGTTTTAAAGGGCTTGATTCGAGGCGAATGAGTAGGGATAATTGCGATATCTATTTTTTAATTCTCGTTCTCAATTGCGCCATTTAAAATCAATTAATTCTCCTAATTTTTTTAGAATTGTGACTTGACTCGGAAAGCAAGTCGGAGATTCTTTTTTCACTCTCTTTTGATAAATTTTATCGAGTTCATTAAAAATTTTTCGTTGACCTTCAAATTGTTTTAAATTCTCTTCGTGATTTTCTCTAGATTCATGCAAAGACTGCGCCGGTTGATTGTCGAAAGCCAATTCGGCGCTAACCGATATTACCAGATTTTCTCGAGAGCCTTCGCTAATTTCAAGTCTTCTGCCCACTTGTTGCGCGATTTCTGGTTGTTGATAATTTTCTCTGGATTCAAGTAAAGATTGAGTTGGTTGATTGTCAAAAGCTAAGCTGGCAGTTGCTTTGACAATGAGATTTTTCTTGGTTTCTTGCAAAACTTTGAGATCAATTTTTTTGGCAATTATCGAAATCATTTCGATATCACCATTCTTGATTGTATAATCAAACAAATTTTTTTGATTATGGTCTTTTTCTAACAATATTTCCGGCGATAAATTGTCAAAAAATTTTTTTATTTCTTGTTGATCTCCAATCAATTTGATTAGCTCTAGTCGGTCTTCCACGGCAATTTGTCGATAAATATGTGGATCATTAAATCTTCTTTGAATTTGCTGGCTTTTTTCGGCGGAAGAGATGCTTGTAAAATCTTCCAAATCCAATAATTCTTTTTCAAAAAATTTAATATAATCGGGAGCTTCGTAAAAATATAAATAATGTTGAGGATTTAGTCCGGCTAGGTCGGGAATTTCCATCATTTCGGGGAATTCCTTTAATAATAATTTAGCAACTTTTTTTCTATTTTCTAATTCATTTTCTTGAGCAATTTTCGATTGCATTTTTGCGCTACTAATTCTTTCGGGATAAGGCGAAAGCATATTTGGCGAATTTGCCAAATGTAAATTATTTTTATTGCCAATTACTGCGCTCGGCAGGTATTTATTTCTTGAATTATCGAATAATTTTTCCAAAAATTCATAAGATCTATGGCAAATCGCATGATGAATTGGGCTAAAGCCGTTAGAGTCAATAAAGTCGTTGGATTTTTTTGGATGAGCTTGGGTTAAAGACAAAATATGGCGAAAAGCTTGGTAATTATTGGTAATGGCGCAATAATCAAAATAATTTAAATATTGCTCGTTTTTCAAAATCAAATATTCAAAAATTTCCTTTTTAATATCGGCTTCGGATAGAAGCTCTCTAAGGGGTTGAAGTTTTTTTTGAACGGGATTTATTTCCTTATGTTTTTGCAAAACATAATCGTGCAAAAGTTCGTCAATTTTATCAAATTTTTTTTCATTAATGGCTGTTAATAAAAAATCTTGAAGAGGACTTTCGTGAATATATATGACGCTTTGCATAAGATAGTTTAAATTATTTTGTTAGCATAATTTAAACCAAGATAGCCTAGTCTCAAAATTAGTTTTTGTTTTTTTTATCGCTAACGGGTTCATCTTTTTTTCGGGGATCGAAATAAAGTAAAATTGGCGCGGAAATATAAATTGAAGAATAAGTTCCAAGAGCAATGCCAAAGAAGGTGGCGACGCTAAAGCTAAATAAGGCTTCTCCTCCGAAAAAAATCAAGGCAAGTAATGAAATTAAGGTGGTGCTGGCGGTTAAAATTGTTCGGCTTAAAGTTGAGTTGGTGCTGGAATTTATGAGGATTATGAGATCCATTTTTTTATAGTTGCGTAAATTTTCGCGAATACGGTCATAAATTACGACGGAGTCATTAATTGAATAACCAATGATGGTGAGAATTGAGGCGATTGAAGTTAAGTTGAATTCTAAACCGGTGATTGAAAAAAATCCGAGAGTAACGATGGCGTCGTGAAGTAAGGCAAAAATGCCACCAAGACCAAATTGCCAATCGAAGCGAATCCAAATATAAATCATTATGAAAATGAATGATAAAAATAAGGCAAGAAAGCCTTTAAAAATTAGCTCGGAACCAACTTGCGGACCAACGAAATCAATTTTACGATATTCAACTTTGGTAAAATTTTCTTCTAAAATATTTTGGATTTTTTTGATTAATTTATCTTGATCTTGAGAGGCTTTGGAAACGCGAATTTGAACATCATTTTCTCCCGATTCTTGAATATGAATATCGTCAATTTTATTGGATAAAACTTCGCGAATTTTTGAAATATCGGGATTTTCGTCAATGCGCACTTCGATTAAAACTCCGCCAGCGAAATCGATTCCGTAATTGAGCCCCTTGGTGAAAACCAATATTAAAGAGCCAATCATGAATATAATTGAAAGTGCTAAAGCGATTTTATGAATTGACATAAAATCGACTTTGCAATTATTGAGAGAAACCCTGATTTTGCTAATTATTGACATGATTTTGTAGTGATTAATTTGATAAAATTAATTTACCAAAAACTATTTCTTGATTTTGCGAATAGCGCTTGAAAGCCTAGAAAGCTTACGAGAAGCGGTGTTAAGCTTCAAAACTTTTTTGGTTACACCGCGCATAATTTCTGGTTCAAGATTTTTAAAAGCTTCACGAGCTTTTGTTTCGTCGCCAACTTTGATTGCGCCATCAACTTTTTTAATAAAAGATCGGATGCGATTAATACGAGAAGTGTTGACAATGTTCTTTTTCTCGCTAGAGCGAAAAGCCTTCTTCGCTGATTTAGTATTAGCCATTTTTAAAAAAAAATTAAGTTAAAAATTTATAAGGTGTCAAAGGATAAAGCGGTTGTTGAATTTAGCAAGAAATTTTCTTTTTATTTGCCATATAAGTTTGTAAAGCTTGTGGAATTTCAATCGAACCATCTGCATTTTGATAATTTTCCAAAAGCGCGATGAGGGTTCTTCCGACCGCGAGCGATGAGCCATTTAAGGTGTGCGCAAAATGAGTTTTGCCATCTTTGTCCTTATATTTTATATTAGCTCGGCGCGCTTGAAAATCGCCACAATTCGAGCAACTTGAAATTTCGCGATATTTATTTTGCGATGGAAACCAAACTTCCAAATCGTAAGTTTTTTGCGCGCAAAAACCCATATCGCCCGAGCATAATAAAATTTTACGATAAGGCAAACCAAGTTTTTGCAAAACTTCGCAAGCGATATTCGTCATTCTTTCATGTTCTTGATTGGAATTTTCTGGTGAAGTTATCGAAACTAATTCAACTTTTTTAAATTGGTGTTGGCGAATCATGCCTCGAGTGTCTTTGCCCGCCGAACCCGCTTCTCTTCTAAAGCATGGCGTGAAAGCTGTGAAGCGCATTGGTAAATCATTTTCGCTAAAAGTTTTTTTGGCAACCAAATTTACCAAAGAGACTTCGGAGGTTGGTATGAGCCAATAGCCATCGGTTGTTACGAAAGCTTCTTCGGAAAATTTAGGCAATTGTCCCGAAAATTTCATGGCTTCGGATTTTACTAAATTTGGTGGCGAAATTTCGGTGTAATTATTTGCCGTGGCGGTGTCGAGCATGAAGTTCGAAAGCGCTCTTTCGAGTCGCGCCAAATCGCCACTCAAAGTAGAAAATCGAGCTCCCGACATTTGAGCCGATTGTTCAAAATCAAGCATTTTCAAATTTTCGCCAAGATCTTCATGAGATTTTGGAGTGAAGTCAAATTTTCTTGGCTCGCCAAATTTTTCAACTTCAATATTATCATTTTCATCCGCTCCAGCCGGCACTTCAGCGCTAGGAATGTTCGGAATATTTAAAAGTTTTTCATTAAGAATTTCTTCGCTTTCTAAATTTTTTTCGGCTTCAATCAAAAGTGCGTTAATATTTTTTGATTCCTGTAAAAAAGGCGAAGCGTCGCCATTATTTTTTTTAATAATCGCAATATCTTGCGCCAGTTTGTTGCGCTTGGCTTGAAGCTCTTGGATTAAAAAGATTTTTTTGCGTTTTTGTTCGTCGAGAGCAAGAAGTTCTGAAGCGCGAATGCTTAATTTGCGGGCTTCCATGGCGATATCGAATTTTTCAGGATTTTCGCGAATCCATTTTATATCAATCATAATATTTAAAAATTTTAAATTTGGTCGAGGCGTTTTTTGCCTTTAAAACCGCCAGCAATTCCCGTGCGAGAAACCGTTGCCAAGCCATAATTTTCAAGGATTTTTAAGGCTTCATCAATTTCTTTTGAAGAGCCGATAATTTCAAAAACAGTAGAATTTTCTTCGGTGTCAATAATTTGAAAACGAAAATTTTTTAAAGATTTTTGAGCATCTTCAAGTTGTTCTTGTGAAGAAATTATCTGCACTAAACATAATTCTCTTTCGATATAATCATCATTTTTGCTAAGTTCCGCGGCAGTATGAACGGGAACGATTCGGCACAATAATTTACAAATTAAATCTACGGTTTTGTCGGTGCCAAAAGTAGTAATGGTGATGCGAGATAATTTTTTGTCTTGAGAAATTGGAGCGACCGATAAAGTTTCGATATTGTAACCGCGTGCCGAAAATAATTCGACGACTCGCGCCAACGCGCCGAACTCGTTATCAATCAAAACCGCAATTACATGTCTTCGAATTTCTGTCATAATAAATAAATTAAACCGCGTTAATATCTTTGGTTACATATTGTTTTGCTTGGCTTCCGAGCAAGATTTCATTGTGCGATGAGCCTGCAGGAATCATCGGGAAAACATTTTCCGATTTATCAACGATACAATTAAATAAAACTGGACCTTTGTGATTAATCATTTCAAGGATTTTTTCATCGAGATGGTCGGGCTTGTCGCATTCAATGCCATGAATTCCAAAGCTTTCCGCCAATTTCATAAAATTTGGAAGCGATTCCATGTAAGATTGACTTTCGCGTTTTTCGTAAACCAGCTCTTGCCATTGGCGCACCATGCCCATGTAGCGATTATTTAAAATGAAAATTTTAACCGGCAAATTATATTGTTTAATGGTCGATAATTCTTGCATATTCATCATGAAACTTGCGTCACCGCTAACGCAAATAACTAAATCTTGTGGATTAGCGATTTGTGCGCCAATTGCCGATGGAACGCCGTATCCCATGGTTCCAAGCCCACCCGAAGTAAGCCATTTTTTTGGCTTATCGAATTGAATATATTGCGCTGTCCACATTTGATGTTGTCCGACATCGGTTGAAACGAAAGGTTGCGCTTCTTTGGTAAAAAAATTAAGTCTTTCGATTGCGTATTCAGGCTTGATGGTTTTTTTTGAAGCTTCGTAAGATAAAGATTTTATCGATTGCCATTTTTGAATTTTTTGCCACCAATCATTGATTTCTTTGCGACGATTGCCGATTTTGCGTCGTTCGATTTCCGCAATCAAAGCTTCAATCGCATGTTTCGCGTCGGCATTTATGGCAACATCAACTTTAATTATTTTATCGATCGAGCATTCATCGATATCGATATGAATTTTTTTAGAATTTGGAGAAAAGCCCGAAACTTTGCCGGTAACGCGATCGTCAAAGCGAGCGCCGATATTAATCATGACATCGCATTCATGCATTGCCAAGTTGGCTTCGTAGGTTCCGTGCATTCCGAGCATGCCGATAAAATGATTGTCGGTTGCGGGGAAGGCGCCTAGCCCCATCAGCGTGTTAGTAATTGGAAAACCTAAATGACGAACTAATTTTGTAAGTAATTCGCAAGCTTGATCGCCAGAATTTATGAGGCCACCGCCGACATAAAAAATTGGTTTTTTTGCCGAGACAATTAAATCAACGGCTTGAGAAATATTATCGTGGTTCAGCGAAAATTTTCTTTGTTTAACTTGATAAGATTGACGATTGATTTCAATTTTTCCTTGATAAATTCCGAAGCTATTTTGAACATCTTTTGGTACATCAATCAAAACTGGGCCAGGGCGGTTGGTTCTAGCAATATGAAAGGCTTCGTGAATTATATAACCTAAATCATTTACATTTTTTACCAAATAATTATGCTTGGTACAAGAGCGCGTTAGTCCAGTAATATCAGCCTCTTGGAAGCCATCGGTGCCGATGACGGTTGTGGCAACTTGACCAGAAAAACAAACTAAGGGAACTGAATCCATGTACGCGTCTGTAAGTCCCGTAATTGCATTGGTAGCGCCTGGACCGGAAGTAACGGTGATAACTCCAACTTTGCCAGTTGAGCGAGCGTAGCCTTCGGCAGAATGCGTGGCGGCTTGTTCGTGACGAGCAAGAATGTGAGTTATGCGGTTTTGTAAAAAAAGCGCGTCGTAAAATGGCAAAATTGCGCCACCGGGATATCCAAAAATCGTGTCAACGCCTTCGTTAATCAAGGCTTTAACTATAATTTCTGCGCCACTAAATTGATTTGTTTCTTTAAGTTTAACCATTGATAAAAATATTTACAAATTCCTGATTGATTTAATTTAATCATTTAAAACTTTTGTGTTCAAGTAAAAAATTGAATTTGATTTTATGGTTTTTTGATTATAAATTGTTCAATTATCTTAATTATACATGTAAAATTTATGAGCTCAGTAATTAATATTGAAAAAATTCTTAAGTCATTGCCACATCGTTATCCAATGCTTTTGGTTGATAAAGTTGTGAGTCTCGAGCCGGGAAAAAATATTGTCGCTATTAAAAATGTAACTTTTAATGAGCCACATTTTTTAGGACATTTTCCGGATCATCCAATTATGCCGGGCGTTCTTATCATTGAAGCGATGGCACAAGCGGGAGCCTTGATGGTTACTTGTCATGATAATTTTAAAGCCGAAGAAAAATTGGTTTATTTTATGTCGATTGACGGTGCCAAATTTAGAAAACCTGTAATCCCCGGTGATGTTTTAGAGCTTAGAATAGAAGCTTTACAAAATCGTGGTGCGGTTTGGAAACTTGGTGCAAGCGCTTTTGTTGATGGTCAAAAAGTCTCCGAAGCGCAACTTTCAGCCATGATTGTTGATAAAGATAAAAAAATTGTTTAAACATGATTCATAAAACTGCCATCGTAAGTGATAAAGCGCAAATTTCTAAAAATGTTGAAATTGGCGCTTTTTGTGTTGTTGGAGATAATGTTAAAATCGGCGAAGGAACGGTTTTAAAAAGCCATGTTGTAATTGATGGCGACACTACAATCGGTAAGAATAATACGATTTTTCCATTTGCAACCGTCGGTTTGGTTCCGCAAGATTTAAAATTTGCGGGCGAAAATTCGCAATTAATAATCGGCGACAATAACACCATCCGCGAGCATGTCACGATTCATCTTGGCACTAAAGACGGTGGCATGATTACTAAAATCGGCAATAATTGTTTGTTGATGGTTGGAGTTCATGTTGCTCACGATTGTTTAATCGGCGACAATGTCATTTTGGCCAACAATGCCACGCTTGCTGGGCATGTTCAAATCGATGATAATGTTGTGATTGGCGGTTTGTCGGCAGTTCACCAATTCGTTAGAATTGGCAAGGGAGCGATGATTGGAGGCATGTCGGGCGTTGAAAATGATGTTATTCCTTTTGGTTTGGTAATGGGCGAAAGAGCGCATTTGGCTGGAATAAATTTGGTTGGCATGAAACGCCAAAATATTTCGCGCGATGAAATTCACGCTTTGCGAAATTTTTATAAACAAGTTTTTGAAAATGACGGAGATGCCAATTTTCTTAATCGAGTAACCGAAGTCTCTCAAGATTTTTCTCAAAATTCCACGATTCAAGAAGTGATGAATTTCATAAATTCCGAAACCTCTCGTTCATTTTGTAAACCCAAAAATATAAATCCAAATCCAAATGCGTGAAATTTGTCTTGATACCGAAACCACTGGCCTAGACCCCAAAGACGGACACAAAATTATCGAAATCGCGTGCTTCGAATTAATTAATAAAGTGAAAACCGGAAAAGTTTTTCATAGTTTTGTAAATCCGCGTCGCGATGTTCCGCAAGAAGCCTTCAGAATCCATGGAATTTCTAGTGAATTTTTAAAAGATAAGCCAACTTTTGATTTGGTGGCGGATAAATTTTTAGATTTTATCGGCGATGATATTTTGGTTATTCACAATGCTTCATTTGATATAAAATTTTTGAATTTTGAACTAAATATTCTAAGAAAAAAAACCTTGGAAATGTCTCGCGTTGTTGATAGTTTGATGCTTGCGCGTAAAAAATTTCCGGGTGGACAAAATTCTCTCGATGCGCTTTGTAAAAGATTTAATCTCGATTTATCAAAACGCGAAAAACATGGCGCCATGATTGATACCGAATTATTATGCGATGTCTACATTGAGTTGATGGGCGGGGCGCAAGAAGGTTTTGGATTTGATAATATTAAAAAAAATGATGCGACAAAAAATAATCAAATAATTGATTTGGTGGCAATAAAAAATAATAAAAAAATCATTCCCGCGCGCAATTTTGAGTTGTCGAGCGAGGAGTTGAGAGAGCATGAAGAGTTTATTAAACTAAACTTCAAAACTACTTTTTGGAATAACGCATCCACTGATTAAATTTGCTAAAGCAAATTTAGCTTTGAGTTGAATCGCTTCACGGCGAGTAAATCGCCGTATTCGCGATGAGATTTGGGTTTTATAGAATTGGAAACTTTATTATAATGCACTTTAAATTAAAATAACAAAAAACTAACAAACCCTTTAACCCGCTTCACCGCAAACATGAAACCGACAACAATCATCAAAAACATTTTCGATTCCGAGCGATTAAATTTTATTTTTTACGCAATTTTACTATTCATTTTAGGTTGCGCATTTTACATTTTTTTCGAAAAAAATTGTGATTATTTTTTACAATTTTTCATGCTAATATTTGGTTTTTTAATTCTGCTTTGGAGCCTTGATTCCAAATCAACGCGCGCGGTTTTTTATGCAACATTAATAATTTTTATTTCAGGAATTTTTTATAGTAAATTTTATATAAAATATTTTTCAAAAAATGAAGTTTTCACGCAAAAATTATACCTAAAAGGTGAGGGTAAAATTATCGGTTTGAAAGAATTTTATAATCCGGTAAATCATAATTTTGGAGTTAATATTTTGCTGGATAATTTAACTCTCAATAAATTAAATTTTCAAAATAATAAAATTGATAAAGCCAATAATAAGAAGGTTAAAAAGGCGAAGAAGATTAAAAAGAAAAAGCACAAAATTAAAAAAAAATCGAAAGAAAAAATCAAAAAATCTTCGCAAAAAATTTCTAAAACACAAATTAAAAAACAACAAGCTTTTGCCAAAAAAATTTATAAAAATTATGTAAATATCGGCAATTATCAAGAAATCGATCGCAATTTTTTAGATTTTAAAAAATATAATTTTAGTCAAAATTGGCTTGCGCAAAATAATGAATTTATTCTCAAAAATTCTCCGCAAAAAATTTCGTTAAATCTCGCCAAACAATCAACAAAATTTAATATTAATGACATTATAAAATTTAATGCAGTCTTAGAGCCTCTTGATTTTCCAGATTTCAAAGAAAGTTACGATTTGAAGTTAAGTGCGCGCACAAAAAACATTCAAGCCTTTGGATTTTTTATGGGTGCGCCACAAATTATTCAGCAAAATCAAATCAATTCTACGGATTCGTGGTTTTTAAATTTGCGCGAAATTATTCGTCAAAAAATTCTTAATAATTTGAGCGGAGATGTTGCCAATATTGCTTTGGCGTTACTAATTGGCGAACAAAAACAAATTTCAAAAAATTTACTTACCGCCATTCGTAATTCGGGTTTGTCGCATTTATTATCGATTTCGGGCTTTCATTTATCGTTGGCGAGCGCAATTTTTTTTGTGAGTATTCGCTGGCTTTTGGTGCGCATTGAATATATCGCTTTGCGATTTGATATTAAAAAAATTTCGGCGATTTTTGCAATTTTTGCCAGCTATTTTTACTTAAAAATTGCCGACGCGCCTTTGCCGGCGCAACGGGCTTTAATCATGGTTTGGATGGTGATGTTGAGTTTGTTAATTAATCGTAA
>CAIOKL010000286.1 GCA_903858915.1 uncultured Alphaproteobacteria bacterium
CCACCATAAGTTTGCCCATTGAGTCGAGCAAATCAGATATGGCTGAGATGCATAGACAATTTGTTCGAAATCAAGCAGGTGAATCTTATGCTGATTCAAAAATTGTTGCCGAAGGTGCTAAATTTGCTAGTTCTATTGTGGCTCTTGCTAGCGGGGGTGAACCTACTTCTTTTTTAGATGCCAATGGGAGAGTTTTGAAAGAGCAGGAATATCATTTCCATGATTCAGTAGTAAAACCTGAAGTCGCAGAAAGAAATTTAGTTATTAGAAAGTTTACAGAACTACTTTCTGGGCTGAATTCAGCTTTAAAATCATCAACAATAATAGATAAAACCAAAACTGATGAAATTTTTGAAAAAACTAAAATTACCTACACAATAGATCCCGAAACTCAAAAAATTACTTTTGCAGATCCTGTCGCTGGTGGTGCTGGTGCTGGTGCTGGTGCTGGTGCTGGTGGCGACTCTCCCGCTGGTGGTGTTGCCGCTCCTGCCGGTACCTCCCCTACTCATTCCCTTACCGATATTTCTTTTGTGGGCCTTTCTAATGAGGATATTTTAAGACGATTATTAGTTTTAAAATATGTTACTGAGGGAATTATGGAAGCAAAAGGAAAGGATGGAGATAAGAAAAATGCTATAAAATCTCTTATCGCAGAAATGAAACTTACCACGGATACAGGATATTCTGCTCAAAACGTTTGTTATAACAATCATATTAAGAATATAACCCAAGATCAAAATGGGAATGTTTTACATGATTCTGTTAAAGGTCAGACTGTTTCAGATAGTGGTGCAAAAAATAAAGCATTAATAGAGGAAAACCTTAAAAATATTGGTGCTGAATTTTTAAAAAGAGTTGCAAAGGATAAAACAGAGGCTGTTCTTATGAGCGATCCTAAAATGGAAAGAATATATTCAGATGCAAAAAAGATTTTAGAGATAGAACCCAGCGAAAAAACCATAACCGGTTCCACTGAAATACAAAAATTTCTTCTAGCGGTTAATAAATTTCAACATGATGAAATAAAAGAAATTTTGAAAAAGACTGATGTAAATGCCTCACAAAAAACACAAGAAATAGAAGCAATTCTCAACCTTTCTTTAACTTATGATGAAGCTTCATCAAAACTTAAAATAAAAACAACTAGAGGAAATTTAGAAAAAATTGAAGCTATTAAACCAAATACTAAAAAGACTGACTTGAAAAAATTATTATCAAAGCAACAATATTTTTCTAATCTATATCATGGGGTTTTATTAAGTACTCAAGATGTTACTGATGATAAAAAAATTCTAGGCTTAAGAATGATTAATGAAATTGAATATAATTTTAATAATTATCCCACTTTGGAAATGCTATTTTCCTTGCAAAATTTTGATACTAAAACCAAATTTCTTAAAGAAAAAGGGCGCCAAATTGCTAAATTATCTGATAATGATTGTTTTAATAAGATGACTGGGAAAGTAATAAAATTATTAGTTCCTGACGATCTAATTAAAAAAGAGCTGGCTAATCTTACAGCTGAAAATTCAGTTTATGATAGTATTGAGTTAGTTACCCCATCTGACGTTATTAAAGAAGATGCAGAAAATAAAATTAGGTCCAGAGGTGCGTTTAGTTTCTTACCTTCGTTTTCGGGATGTTTTAGTTGTTTTCGATCGGAAAAACAAAAAGAGCTTACTGAAGAAGAAAAAAGAAGTACTTTTATGACTAATGAATTTGATAGAATCAATCCTAGCAATGATAGAGATAATCAACTTATTTATAGATTTAAATTAACAGCAATTACGGATATTTTAAATAATGCACAAACCCATGCTGATAAAATAAAATTACTAGGTGAACTCGATAAAATTGAATCGGGTCAAGATGTTTTTGTGGATGCTTTTTCTAAAAATTTAAGTTTTAAAGTTCCTACTACAAAACAAGATTTGTTAACTAATAAATTCAATGTAAATCCAAAAAATTATCTCGAAAAATTTTGTAAATTTGTTTTAGAAAGCAATAAAACTCCTGAACTAAAAATTAAAGCCTTAGACATATTTATTAAAGAATTAGATAATAATAAGAATACTCAAAAACTTAATAAAATTATCGGAAAAAATGAAAATGATACAGTTATAAAAGCAAGAGTTGAGGCACTTATTGATAAAGTAGAAAAAAATAGTGAAAGCATTTTTGCACATGATGAGCTTGATCCTAATTATAAAACTCCCGCTCCCACTCCCACTCCCACTCCCGCTCCAGCTCCCGCTGCCGCTACCAAATATCCTGATAGAAGTGGCACTGGTTATGGTGGTGGACAATCTGGCGATGCAAACTTAGCTGCCGCTGCTGCTGCCTCTGCCGCCGCCGCTGCCGGTACCGCTGCTCACGCTCTCGCTGCCGCTGCTGCCGCCGCTCCCGCTCCATCTTCCGCTCCCGCTTCCTGCTCCCGCTCCCGCTACCGCTCCCCATGATGTTAAAAGTTATGCGGATATGCGCCATCAAGGAGGTTAAGATAATCATCGAAAAATTTTAAAATAATCGAAAAAATTATTAATTTTTCGATAGTTTTCTTCAAAAAAAATAGAAATATTAATTTAAAAATCATATAAAACTAAACTATTTTACGATTGAACTAGAAGCGACATTAGCTCCTGTTCGAGCTCCTGTTGGAGCTCCTCGCGGAATGCTTCGTAAAATTTCCTTAAAATCCTTATCCTCTTTAAAAATTTTATCTTTTGCAATTTCATCAACAATAAATTTCGCTTGTTTATATTTTTCATCAGCTATTTTTGGATCCTTTGATTGACTCACTTTGCCATCAACATCATCCTTGTAATCCGAAAGCTCCTTTATAAGATTTTCTTTAATATGCTCATCTTCTAAAAGCCCCGATTTAACGGCGTTTAGAGTATCTTCATCGAGATATTTATAAACTCCTTTTTTATTAATCATTCTATTTAAAAAACCTCGAGCTTGAGGATTGGATTCAAAAAGAAATTCTCGCATTTCTTCGCCTTGAGCTTTGGCAAAGAAGTCTTCAATTGTCATTTTTTCTTGGCTTGAATCCCAATTGCAATGATTTATTTTTAATGCAAAAATTTTATCTGGATTTTGCGTAAGAAGAACTCTTTCTAAGTTAAACTGCCATTGCAAATTTTCTAACATCGATTGTTGTTTATAAAAATTTAGATCAAATTCGATTTTTTCTTTAACGATTTTTTCAGTTTTTTCTTCACCAGTTTCATCTTCAGAAGTTTTTTTATCTTCTAAAATAACGGCAACGAGTTTAAAATTTAACGATTGATTTGCTAAAAAATTCACACTTCTTTCACCATTTTTTTTAACAATTTCATCGAGAGCGTAAGGAATTTCTTCATCTTTAAAATAAATTTGTAAATTAGGATTTTTTTTATAAAAGTCAATAGCAAAAGCATTTAATCATGACCAAATTATCAATTATGATTTGGATAATGAAGTAATACAAAAGATTGAAGAATCTATCAGGAGATTGAAGTGAGACAAGTATATGTTAAAACACCTGGTCACTTTATTCATTTACATGGGTATGGACCGGTAAGA
>CAIOKL010000287.1 GCA_903858915.1 uncultured Alphaproteobacteria bacterium
ATCTAAATTTTTTAATCATATTATTATTCTTACTAGGATTGGCA
Source organism: uncultured Alphaproteobacteria bacterium (assembly GCA_903858915.1). Classification (GTDB taxonomy): domain Bacteria; phylum Pseudomonadota; class Alphaproteobacteria; order Rickettsiales; family UBA1997; genus CAILUF01. The sequence continues at coordinate 45 of CAIOKL010000287.1, forward strand.
TCTTGCACCAATAAAGTTGTTGATGTTAAAAGCCCTTGCGTTTCTAGTGAAGACGGTCCATGTGGTCCAAAAAAACCAATTAATGATTGGTGGATTAAAGACTATAAAAAACATCATTTAAATTCATTATCTTAACTTTTATTTTTTGATTTATGTCAGAACAAATTAACAAAGAAGAGCAAAATTCAAAAGACTCAAACCAAGGTTTTGCAGCGAAATTCGGAAAGAAAAAAACTTTTTCTTCAACGCAAGTTGACAAAAACAAAGTCGATGAAAAAATCGAATCTAAAATTGACAATGTCGGTGAAGAGCAAAAATCTAAAAAAGCAGTCGATCCACAAAAAAGAGCTTTAGCGCAATATATTTATTTGGTAAGAGGTGTTGATGCCGGCAGAAATGCTTGGTATTATGTTTTGGTAGAAAGATTAAAAGTACAATTATTTTTAAAGGCTTTGAATGATGACATTATTCACCTTGAAAAATATGGAAAAATTCTCTATTCCGCCTACGGAGACGAGCCACCTGCTAATGTTACGCAAGCCATTAAAGATGAATATGGTATTAGTTAATTTTTAGGAATTAACTAAATTTAGCCAAAAATTTTAACCAGACAACTTTATTAAATTATGAAAAACTTAAAACTTACTGCGATTGTTTTTGCTTCGGTTTTTGTTGGATTTTTTTCAGCGATTTCTTTCGCGCAAATTCAAGCGGTAAGTTCCAAACCCTCTGTTGACAAAACCAAATATTCCGATGATTTTTTAAGTCAAATCCTAGAGCGCGTAAAGAAAGATTATGTCGAAGAAAAATCCGAAAGTCAATTAATCGAAGCGGCCGCTTCGGGAATCTTATCTTCCCTCGATCCACATTCCTCTTTTTTAAATGTCGAAGACCTCAAAGAAATGAGTATCCACACCAAAGGTGAATTTGGCGGAGTCGGAATTGAAATTACAACGGAAATGTCGGTGGCAAAAGTTGTTTCGGCAATTGAAGATACGCCAGCTTACCGCGCCGATATTAAGTCGGGAGATTACATAGTTCGCATCGACGGCAAATCAACTTATTCAATGAAAATCGATGAAATTGTCAAAAAAATTCGTGGCAAAGCAAATACGCCCGTCAAATTAACGATCTATCGCAAAGGCGAAAAAGAGCCTCTCGAAAAAACAATTATTCGTCGCATTATCAAAATTAAGCCAATAAAATCAAATCGCTTTAATGATGTTGCTTATATTAAAATTACTAATTTTTCAGAAAAAACTTTTATCGAACTTCAAGCTGATTTGAAAAAATTAAAAACCCAAATTGGTGAAAAAAATCTTAAAGGATTGGTTCTTGATTTGCGCAATAATCCAGGTGGATTGCTTGATCAAGCAATTGAAGTTAGTGCTGGATTTCTTGATAAAAATAAAGTTGTGGTTTCCATTAAAGGAAAAGCCGGAGTTTTGAAAGAATTTCAAACTGAAAATGACCAATTTTTAGTGCCAAATTTGCCAATCGTTGTCTTGATAAATGAAGGTTCGGCATCAGCTTCTGAAATAGTCGCGGGGGCTTTGCAAGATCATAAAAGAGCGGTAATTATGGGTTCAAAATCTTTTGGTAAAGGTTCGGTCCAAACTATTATTCCTCTCGAAAATAATCAAGGCGCCATAAAAATGACAACAGCGCTTTATTACACGCCTTCGGGTCGCTCAATTCAAGCTATGGGAATTGAGCCTGATATCGAGTTGGCGCAAGCTTCAATTGAAAAACAAAAAGATCTTGATCGCGATTCTGAAGCTGATTTAAAAGGTCATATTCAAATTCAAATCAAAGATTCAATTGAAAAAACCGCCAAATCTTCTAAGGAAAAACAAAAAATTGCCGATGAAAATATCGACATTTATCAAAAAGATTATCAATTGGCGCGAGCGCTTGATTTAATTCGTGGCATCGGTCTTTATAATTCTATTATAAAAAAATAATGCCATATTTTTTAGTAATATTTTTTAGTCTTTTGAGCTTCGATTCTTTGGCTGAAAATATTACTACAAATTCCCCAAAAATTCTTCCACAAAAACAAATTTCTCAAATTCTTGTTAATAATAAAATTATTACCAAAGATGAAATTGATGAAAGATTCGAGTTTTTAGTTAAGACTTCTAAGCTAAAAATTAATCAAAAAAATCAACAAGATTTGTGGCGAAATATGATACGGCAACTAAAAAATTGGTTACAGAATTTAAAAATGGTACTAAATATGAATACGAAGATG
>CAIOKL010000288.1 GCA_903858915.1 uncultured Alphaproteobacteria bacterium
AAAAGAAGATTCAAAAACACTTTCCGAATCAAATCAAATTATTTCTAAAAGATTAGAAGAGTTGCCCGCCGAATCGCGAAGTAAAGTCCAAATGGCAACGATCGCGCTAAATCCAGAGGATATAAATTATGCCAAAATGAGTTCGTTGATTGAAGATATAAAGGAATTAAAAAAACTCGATCCAACTGTTAATATTTTGGGCGTAAATACAAATTTTTCAGAATCGAGTCCAATTTCTAGGGTCGAGCTTCCATCATCTCGGCTGTTTAGCGCTGGTTTATCAATTTTAAAAAAATGTTTAGGTGTTGGTTAAATAAAATAGTTAATTTTTCTATTTAATATAACTCTAAATAAATTTTATATAAAAATTATTTAACAATTAAAGTTTTAATAAAATTATGCCAAATGAAAATCAAGCTTCCGTTGAAGTTGCGCAAAGTTCAACAGCAAATGAAAATCAAGCTTCCGTTGAAGTTGCGCAAAGATTGGCGCCAAATGAAAGTATTTCTAGAACATTAAGATTGTTTCAGGGTCCAATGTTTCGTTATGGCGGAATGGCCTTGTCGGGTTCGTCATTGGGGACTGTTTTTTATGCTTTGGGGGTAGCCGTTAATCAAATTTCCAAAATTCCTCCAGTTAATAATTCAACTCAAGTTAATCTAGAAAATAATCATGTAAGTAATCATGTAAGTAATCAAGATCTTGTTTTACTTACTCCTTTGGGAGTTGCTGGAGTTATGCTTGGCGCCAGTCTATTTGAAGCGGGACGAAGATCTTTTGTGAATAGATTGGGAATTAGACTGCAAGAAAATCAAATTGCTTTTCATAGGGGATTGGTAACTGGTGAAAGGGAGCCGGCGGTTACTCTGGAAGGCCAAGGGTCGCAAGCAACAAATAATCGCCAAAGCGGTCAAGATAATAATTTGGAGCGAGGAATTTTGGGGGGTAGATTTCCCGACAATGGAGTTGCGGAGTTTAATTTAACTTCAAATATTGAGAGAGTAGGGATTCCCCAAGGCTTTTCCTCGGGTCGTCTTCTTCAATTCGGGTCCGAAAATGAATCGCCCCAACAAAAAAGAGATAGCGCTGGTGTTTTCGATTTCAATCCGCCTCCATTGAAGGAAGGGGATAGGGGAGGAGTATCGGTTGCGCAGGAGGTGATATCTGAAAAAGATTTAAAGAGGTTGAAAGCAATTATTGAAGAGCGCTCAAATAAAATAATTGATGGCGCTGGCGCTGGGAATCCTGATCAACCCCAAGCAAATCCTGAATTAAGAGGTGCTTATGAATCGCTTCAAACGCCGAGACCTAGTTTTGGTCGGGGCGATGTTGCAGAGGTTCGCTATAATCAAGAGGGAAGAGTTGCGGAGATTGTTAGAAAAATTGAAGATCAGAGTTTTTTGACTAAAGCGAAGAGCGAGCGATAAAGCGTCCTGACATTTTTTCTCCTCAATGCATTTTTTGAAAATTGCAAAGCAAGCTTCATTTTTGGTTAAAAATATAATTGCGCGACATTTACTATTTGTTGAATTTGCAAGGCATCAAGGACTTGTTGATAAAAACATTACTTGATTAATTTGTTCGTAAAATTTTATAGTTGCTTGTTTAAATGATAGCTAAAATGCTTTTGAAGTTTTTTGCTCGATATTTTCATTGATAATTTAAACTAAAATTATGGTTACAAAAATTTCCGTAAAAGTTATAACTCACGCAAAAAAAAGCGAAGTGGTTGGCGATGAAATTGACTTGTTGGGCGTGAGAATTTTGAGGGTTAAAATTAGTCAACCTCCCGAAGATGGTAAAGCCAATAAAGCCTTGATAGAATTGCTTGCGGAATATCTTAAAATTAAAAAAAATTCGATCGCAATTATTGCCGGCGAAAAATCAACTCATAAAATTATTGAAATATTATAAATCATCGCCAAAAAATTTATATTGACGGAATAAATATTTATATTTTAGGTATTAAAATTATGTAAAT
>CAIOKL010000289.1 GCA_903858915.1 uncultured Alphaproteobacteria bacterium
ATGATTAATTCTTGCGGAACAATACCAATTTTAAATTTGGTGGCTTTTTGATTTTCATCGATGTCAATTCCGGCGATTCTAACTTGCCCCGAAGTTTTTTTAACCAAACCCGCTAAAATGTTAATAATCGTTGATTTTCCAGCTCCGTTGGGACCGAGCAATCCAAAAAAAGAACCCTTTTTTATTTTTAAATCTATCGATTTTAAAGCATCTTTCGATGTAGATTTTTTAGATTTTTGATAAGTTTTTTGGAGATTATTTATCTCAATTGCATATTCCATTTTAATTTAAATGAATTTTTATTTTCTTAAATTTCAGTAAATTTAAAAGTTCTTAAATTATTTTTTTATCTTTGAGTAATTCTTGCAATTCTTGAGCTTGAAACATTTCTTTAACTATGTCGCAACCGCCGACAAACTCGCCGTCGATGTAAAGTTGCGGAATGGTTGGCCAATCAGAAAATTCTTTAATTCCTTCGCGAATTTCTGGATTAGTCAGAACATTTATATCAACAAAATTGACATTTAAATTTTTTAAAATTTGCACAACAACCGCGGAAAATCCGCATTGCGGAAAATCTTTTGTGCCTTTCATGTAAAGCACAACTTTGTTTTCCTCGATAGTTTTTTTAATTTCTTCAAAAATATTATCCATAAATTTAAGTCGATGAAGTTTTGATTTCTATGGCGTGAAGCCGATTATTTAAAATTGAATCCAAGGCTTTGTGAACGATTCGATGTTGTTGAATTTTATTTTTTTCAACAAAAATTTCATCGATAATTTCAATACGATAATGGTCTTTGTCGCCTACTAAATCAACGATTTTAACAGTTGCATTCGGAAAGCTTAATTTAACAATTTCGTATAATTCTTTTTGTTCTATCGCCATAATTAAATTTTAAGTTTAGCTAATTTTAGTAATTTAAATTTTAAGGAACAAGTTGTTATACAAAATTATTAAATTTACCAAAATTTAGGAAATAATTTTATCGTTTTTCGGCGATTGAATCGGCGTATCCGCGATAAGATTTTAGAAATAATATAAAAAATTATCTTAAAAAAAGAATTTTGAAACGGTTATCAAGCTCAATGAAGAAATTAAAATTCCAACTATAAACATTATTAATTTTGTTGGCAATTTGGTGGTAATTTTGGCCGCGAAAGGCGCGATTAATACGCCTCCGGCGATTAGTCCAAAAATGGTTTCAGGATTGCTTACGCCAACAAAAATTGCGAAAGATAATCCGGTTGAAGTGGTAATAAAAAATTCGGCGGAATTAACGGAGCCGATGGTTTTTTTTGGTTCGTGACCACTCGATAAAAGAGTTGTGGTGACGACTGGTCCCCAACCTCCCCCTCCAACAGCATCAACCATTCCACCAGCAAATGCCAGCGGAGTAATTTTTTTAGAATTAAGGGTGGTTTTGAAAATATTTTTTTTAAATGCTTTTAAAATTATATAAATTCCCATGATTAAAAGATATAGTGATATCCAAGGTTTTAAGATTTTGCCATCAATATTTGTTAAAATTAAAACGCCGATTAAACCGCCAAAAATTCCCGGGAAAACTAAATTTAAAAATAATTTTTTATCAATATTGTTTAAACGCCAATGGCTTAAGCCCGAAGCTCCGGTCGTGAATATTTCGGAAATATGAATTGAGCTGGAAGCCATTGCAGGAGAAGCGCCTTGAGATAATAAAAATGTTGTTGCGGTTACGCCGTAAGCCATTCCTATCGAGCCATCAATGGTTTGAGCGATTATGCCAATTATAAAACCATTTAAAAAATTTGAATAATTAATCGTTTCGGTCGAATAAATAAACCAACAAGATGAGAGAATTATTAATGCGGTTAGTAAAAGTAGGGCTAGAAAATTTTGTAGATTTTGATATTTGTGTTTGGGTTTTTTTATTTTTGGCATTGTTTAAGAATTTTTTAAGGACTAGTTTTTAAAGCTAGTCCTTAAATAATTTAGTTAACTAAAAAATCCGCGTCTTTTTTTAGAAGAATCATCGCGATCACCTCCGCGACGATCTCTGTCGCCACCTCTACGGTCATCACTACCACGACGATCATCTCCGCCTCTTCTATCATCGCGACGATCATCACCACCTCTTCTTCTGTCGCGACGGTCATCTCCGCCTCTTTCGCCACGATTATCATCGCCTCTAGGAGAAAATTCGCGTTCATCAACCATATTTGGTTTGTTAGCGATTTTGTCAGAAATATCTTCGCCAGTTGTTTGGTCAACGCATCTGAAGCTTAATTTAGGACGACCTTTTTTATCGAAGCCTATAACTTTTACTTTAACAACATCACCTTCATTGATAACATCTTCAACGAAATCAATACGATATTCGGCAAGTTCCGAAATGTGAACGAATCCATCGCGATTGTTAGAAATGCTTACGAAAGCTCCGGCGTCAATTACTTTAACTACTGGACCTTCATAAATATCGCCGATTTCAGGTTCAAAAGTTATTTCTTGAATCATGCTGATAGCTTTTTTAATGCATTCCGCGCTGTTCGAAGCGATTTTTACAATTCCGCTATCTTCAATATCAACTGAAGCACCTGAAACTGCGCAAATTTCTTTGATTACCGCGCCTCTTGAGCCGATAACTTCACGAATTTTCTTTTGAGCAATATTGATGATTTCAATTTTTGGAACATTGTTATTAAGCTCGGTTCTAGGAGCTGACATAACGGCATCCATTTTATCAAGAATATGAATTCGACCTTCAAGAGCTTGATGTAAAGCTTTTTCCATAATTTCAGCGGTAATTCCGTTGATTTTGATGTCCATTTGAAGTGCTGTAATTCCATTTCTTGAACCGGCAACTTTGAAATCCATATCGCCAAGATGATCTTCGTCACCCATGATATCAGAAAGGATAACATAATTATCGCCTTCTTTAATCAAGCCCATGGCAATTCCAGAAACTGAAGATTGAATCGGAACTCCCGAATCCATTAATGCAAGAGATGCTCCGCAAACTGTGGCCATTGAAGAAGAGCCATTTGATTCGGTTATTTCTGAAACAATACGAGTTGTGTAAGAGAATTTTTCGGCATTTGGATAAACTGGATTAATAGCTCTCCAAGCAAGTTTTCCGTGACCAATTTCGCGACGACCCGGTGATTTTAATTGACCGACTTCGCCAACTGAATATGGTGGAAAATTATAGTGAAGCATGAAAGATTCTTCAGCCATAACTGAATCTAAATTTTCGATAAGTTGTTTATCTTTTCCGCCTGCGCCAAGAGTTGAAACAACCAAGGCTTGAGTTTCGCCACGAGTGAATAAAGCTGAACCGTGAACTTGTGGTAAAATGCCAACTTCGATTTCAATTTGTCTGATTTGATCGGTTTTACGACCATCAATTCTTAGGCCATTTTTTAAAATATCGTTACGAACAATTTCTTGTGATAAAATTTTAAAAATAGATTTGATTTTATTATCATCGATTCCTTGATCAGCGTTAACAAATTTTTCTTTGATATCGCTAAGAATTTTTTCAAGATCGCCAGCGCGAGCTTGTTTTTCAAGTTTTTTATAAGCTTTAATTAAGCGATCACCAATGAAAGTTGTGATGTTATTTTTTAAAGTCTCATTATCTGGTTTGGCAACAATCATTTTAGTTTTTCCGCACGCAGTTTTGAATTCTTCAATCATAGCGATTACTTCTTGGAATGCATTATGTCCAAAATTTACCGCATCTAACATTTTTTGTTCAGATAATTCTTTGGCTTCCGATTCAACCATTAAAACTGAAGTTTTGGTTCCGGCTACAATTAAATCGAGAGTGCTACCTTTAAGTTCTTCGTTGCTAGGATTTAAAACAAATTCATTGTTGATTAATCCAACTCTAGAAGCGGCAACAACCATTTCAAAAGGAGCTTCTGAAATTGATAAAGCTGATGAAGCGCCAATCAAGGCTGGAATGTCAGGATTGCAAGTTGGATCATATGATAAAACGGTGCAAACTACATTGACTTCATTGTAAAAATTTGAAGGAAACATTGGGCGAATTGGACGATCAATTAATCGCGCAACTAGAGTAGCAACATCTGAAGGTTTAGTTTCTCTTTTGAAAAATCCACCTGGAATTTTTCCGGCGGCGTATGATTTTTCTAGATAATTAACAGTTAAAGGAAAAAAATCGGCATTTTCGGCAACTTTTGAAGCGATTGTTACCGCGCATAAAATTGTAGTGTTGCCATATTTTACAATTACTGAGCCATTAGCTTGTCTGGCTATTTTTCCGGTTTCGATTGATAAGGTTTTGCCATTCCAATTGATTTCTTTTTTTACAACATTGAACATATTTTCATCTTTTTAAGTTTTTGGGGAGTGTGAATTAATCTCTTAACCACTTTACAACAATATTTGTTATCTAGAACGCTCGCAGGATTGACTCGGGGATTGTTCTAGATAATTATTCTTTCGAAAAATATTTAATTTATTTACTATTTTCTGATATCAATTTTCTTGATAAGATCTTCGTAACGCTCATTTGAAATATCTTTCAGGTAATCAAGGAGTCTTCTTCTTTTGCCAACCAAAATGAGAAGACCTCTTCTAGAAGAGTGATCTTTTTTATGAATTTTTAAATGCTCGGTTAAAGTATTGATTTTTTTAGTTAAGATTGCGCACTGAACCTCAGTTGAGCCAGTGTCATTTTTACCTTGAGCAAATTCGCTTATTACTTGTTTTTTAGTTTTTTTATCGAACAACATTTTTAAATTAATTATGCCTGAAAGATTAATTCAAGCGGGTTGGTATTGTATAACTCAATCATCTTTTTGCGATTTTTACATCTCGTGCAAAGCTAGAAGAGAGCCATCTTTATTAGACTGCCCAAAATTAACGATATTTTTTAATTCGTCAAGTGAAATTGTTTTGTCGATTGAAAATTTTCCAACATTTTTTCTTTTTAATTCTCCGACATAGCCACAAATATTATTTTTTTTACAAATATCTCTGGCTAAACTTCTAACATAAGTTCCTTTCGAACATTCAATTTCCATTTCGCAATAATCGGCGCAATATTTTAAAACTTTTATTGAATAAATTTCAATTTCTCGAAAAGGCATTTCCACGGCTAAACCTTTGCGCGCTAAATCGTAAGACCTTTCGCCGTTAATTTTTATTGCTGAAAATATTGAAGGTTGCTGATTTATTTTTCCAATAAAATTTGGAATATTTTTCATAAAATCCGCCGAGGAAATTCTTTTGTCATTTTCTTCAATAACCTGCCCCGTAATATCATCGCTATCCCTAAATTCTCCAAATATTATTTTAAAATAATATTTTTTTCTAAAATCCATAATTTTTGAAGATTGTTTTGTGGATTTATTGATGGCTATTGGCAATACTCCGGTTGCAAATGGATCAAGTGTTCCGCCATGTCCAACTTTTTTGGCTTTGGTTATTTTTTTTATTATTTTTACAGCGAATGCCGAGGAAATATCTTTTGGTTTGTCTAAATTTATCCAATAATTTTCATTGGTTAAATCAAAACCATTTTTTACAAAAATACTAGAGACGATTGTCATCTAAACTACACAGCATTGGCGCCAGAGACAATATCAATAAGTTCTCTAGTGATATTTGCTTGACGGGTGCGGTTATAAACTAATGTTAAATTTTTAATCATTTTGCCAGCATTATTGCTTGCCGATTCCATTGCCGACATCCTTGCGCCTTGTTCAGAAGCGCTATTTTCCAGAAGTTGATTATAAATTTGCGTTGCAATATTTTTTGGTAATAATTCTTTGAGAATTTCTTCTTCATTTGGCTCGTAATTCATCGGCGACTCTAAATTCGCTAAACTTGAATTAAAATTTATTGGCGCGGGAATGATTTGGTTGCATACTTGTTCTTGGGTAATCGCCGATTTAAATTTGCTGTAAATCACTTCGCAAACATCGAATTCATTATTATCGAACATTTCAATAATTTTATCGCTTAATTTATTAGCGACTTCAAAATTTATATTGCTTCTAAAAATTCCGCTAAAATTTTCTACAATTTTATTGGCGTGAAGGGTGCGCAATTGTTCATATGCTTTTCTGCCGACGCACATAATTTTTACTTCGCGACCTTGGGAAATTAATTCGTGAATTTTATTTTTGGTAAATTTGACGGTAGCGCTATTAAGACCGCCACACAGGCCTCGATCTGAAGAAACTACAACGATTAAATGTTTTTCATTGGTGCCTTTTCCGGTTAATAATGGAAATTTTTCGTTCAAACCACCTCTAACTGAAATGTTTGAAGCTAAGCTTGAAGTCATTTCGCGAATTTTTTCGGCGAATGGACGCGAAGATTCAACCAAATTTCGAGCTTTTTTAAGGCGAGAAGCAGCGACCATTTTCATGGCTTTTGTCATCTTTTGGGTCGACTTAACCGATTTTATTCTTGTTTTTAATGTTTTTAAATTTGCCATAAAATTTCATGTTAACATGCCAAGAAAAAATCTTGGCATTGTTAGCTAAGTTATTTTTTTTCGTGTTTTAATTTATCATTTAGACCAACGTGATCGAAATGACTTGAAGGTGAATGATTCAAAAATGTTGAAACAAATTCTGTAATTATTGTTTTAAGTTTTGCTTCGGTTTCGTCGGTAATTTTTTGCTCTTTTTTAATTGAGTTTAAAATTTCCGGATAAGAATTTCTTAATTTTTGTAAGAAGTCATTTTCAAATTTATTAACTTCTTTGGTCGAAATTTTATCGAGATAACCTTTTACGCCAGTGTAAATTGAAGTAACTTGCTCTTCAAATCCCATTGGTGAATATTGATTTTGCTTCAAAAGTTCGGTGAGTTTGCGACCTTTATCAAGTAATTTTTGTGTTGCTGGATCGAGATCAGAACCGAATTGAGCAAAAGCTTCAAGTTCACGAAATTGCGCCAAATCAAGTTTGATTGTTCCGGCTACTTGTTTCATAGCTTTAGTTTGTGCCGCTGAACCAACGCGCGAAACTGATAATCCAACATTGACCGCTGGTTTTATGCCTTTGTAAAATAATTCTGTTTCTAAAAATATTTGTCCATCGGTAATTGAAATCACATTAGTTGGAATGTAAGCGGAGACATCGCCAGCTTGCGTTTCGATGATTGGAAGTGCGGTAAGAGATCCGCCACCCATTTCTTTCGACATTTTAGCAGCTCTTTCAAGCAAACGAGAGTGAATGTAAAATACATCTCCTGGGTAAGCTTCGCGTCCTGGTGGGCGACGAAGTAAAAGTGACATCTCACGATAAGCCACCGCGTGTTTACTTAAATCATCATAAGCCACCAAAGCGTGCATGCCATTATCGCGAAAGAATTCGCCGATAGTGCAACCGGTGTAAGGTGCAAAAAATTGTAAAGCTGCTGCTTCAGAAGCGGTTGCAGAAACTACGACTGAATATTTCATCGCGCCAGCATCTTCAAGAGTTTTGACGATTTGAGCAACCGTTGATCTTTTTTGTCCGATGGCAACATAAATGCAATAAAGTTTTTTGCTTTCATCGCTTTCTTCGTGAGCTTTTGCTTGATTGATAAAGGTGTCGAGAACGATTGCAGTTTTTCCAGTTTGACGATCGCCGATAATTAATTCTCTTTGACCGCGACCAATTGGAATAAGACTATCAATTGCTTTGATACCTGTCTGCATTGGCTCAGAAACTGATTGGCGCGCGATAATTCCGGGCGCTTTAACTTCAACGCGACGATATTCAACATTTTGTAGTGCGCCTTTGCCATCGATTGGATTTCCAAGGGCGTCAACAACTCTTCCAAGCAATGCTTTTCCGACGGGAACTTCAACAATTTTTCCGGTTCTTTTAACATTTGAACCTTCTTTAATTTTTTGTGAATCACCAAAAATTACGATACCAACATTATCAGTTTCTAGGTTTAGCGCCATACCTTTTACGCCACTATCAAACTCAACAAGTTCGCCGGCTTGAACATTATCAAGACCATAAACTTTAGCGATTCCGTCGCCAACTTTAATTACTTCGCCAACCTCTTTTAGTTCGGCAGAAGAGTGAAAATTCTCGATAGTTTTTTGTAGTATGCTTGAAAATTCTTCAACTTTAAATTCCATATTAGATTTAAATTTTTTGTTAAAAGTTTTATTGTAAATGATTTTATTTTAAGATTTGCATCGAGGCAACAATCTTTTTTTATTTTAAGAGTGAAATTTGTAAATGCAACATCCGTTTTTTTAATTAATTGCCGACAAACATTCTTTTTTAATTTGCTCAATTTGATTCTTAAGACTGGCATCAATAATTTTTGAACCAATTCTAATTTGCAAACCGCCCAAAATTTTTGGCGCCAAAGTTTGTTTAATCAAAATTTTCTTATCGGGATAAGATTTTTCAAGCAATTTTTTAATGTTTTCGACATTAATATTGATGGTCGACAAAACTTCAACTTCAAGAATTTTTTTATATTCTAGAACCATGCGGTTGAACTCTTCGTGAATTTCGGGAAAAAGATTTAAGCGACGATTTTTAACAATTGCTGCAAAAAAATTTGAAGTTAAACTTCCGAGTTTAAATCGCGAAGTAACTTCGTTGATAATTTTGACTCCGTCATCTTTTGAAATAACTGGATTTTTAAGTTCATTGGCGAATTCACTGCTGAAATTTTTTCTAAATAATTCTAATTCTTCAGAAACTTTGTCAATTGAATTGTTATTTTTTGAAGCTAAAAATAAAGTTTTGGCGTATGTTCTGGCAATTACTGAAACTCTAGGCATTTGTAAATAAAATTTGGGTTTAAAAATTCTTTTTGAAATTAAAAAATATTATTATTAATTGATAACATTGCGTTAAAATATTAATAATTTTGTAAAATATTTATTTTTAATGAGAAATTAAAATAAAAAATTCCAAAAATGTCTATAAAAAAATTTTAAAGCACAAAAAATAAATTGCAACTCATACAAAAATTTCTCGAAATAATGATAGATTTTGGATTATAATTTTTGGTCTGCAGGCTCTTTAATCTTGAATCCACGAGCAACTAAATAAGTTTCCGAAGAGTCTTTTCTTGAAGATTCTGGTTTAAAATATTTAACCGATAAAAAATTTTTTCGCAAAAGATTCAAAATTTCTTCAGAATTTCCGCCTTGAAAAATTTTTCCAACAAAACAGCCATCTTCTTTTAAAATTTTTTGTGCAAGATTTAGTGCTTCTTCCAAAAGTCCGATTATTCTAAGATGGTCGGTATTCTGGTCTCCCGTAGTGTTCGCGGCCATATCGCTCAAAACAATATCGCACAAACCGTCTTTATTATAATTAATTTTTTTCAACTCATCAATTATTTTTTGAGGTGCTTCTTCGGTTAAAAAATCAAGTTGCATAAAATTGACGCCAACTATTGGCGAGACCGGCAAAAGATCGATTCCCACTATGTTGCCTTCGCCGACTTTTCCTACGCAATATTGACTCCAGCCACCGGGAGCGCAACCCAAATCGACCACGATTTTATGTTTTTTAAAAATTTTAAATTTTTCATCAATTTCAATAATTTTAAAAGTGGAGCGCGATCGCCAGCCCTCATTTCTAGCCTTTTCAACAAAGTGATCATTGACTTGACGCAATAGCCATTTTTTTGAAGATTTGGAAAATTTTTTACTTTTTTTTAATTGTTGAAATTTTTGAGGCATTGAATATTTATCTAATTTATTAAACGAGCCTTTTCAATCAACATAATCGGAATTCCGTCGATAATTTTGTAGGCCAATTTTGATTCGTAGCAAATTAATTCTTGATCTTCTTCATTATAAAATAATACGCCTTTTGATTTGGGGCATCTTAAAATTTCTAATATTTTGAGATTAAAATTTTTGCGCATAAAACTTGAATTTATTTATCTTCCTAGATATTGTAGTAAAAAAAATTTAAAAAGTAAGTGATTTAATCCTTAGATTTTATTTTTTACAAAAGTCTTAAAAATAATTTAAATTTATTTTGTTGAGCTAGCGCAGTTGTGGTAGCGTTCAAAGCTGGGTTTTTGGAGTCGCTGGTTAAAATACACTCGCTCAACCAGAAATTATTTCAACTTAAAATTAAAAATAAGAATATGAAAAAGAAAGTTGTTGTCAAAAAAGTTCCAACTAAAAATTTACCAAAAAATTCTCAATTAAAAAAATCTTTGTTTGATTCATATGCCTTCATGCCACAAAAATCAGGCTTTCTTGGCGTTGAAGAAAAATATTTAAAATCTCAAGATGAGGCTAAAGTTATTGTTATTCCTTTTGGTTTGGAGAAGTCGGTAAGCTACGGCGGTGGCACTAAAAATGGCCCGCAAGCCATCATTAAAGCTTCGCACCAAGCTGAATTATTTGATGAAGAATTCTGGTGCGAGCCTTTTCGACAATATGGCGTGGCAACAATGAAGGCGCCAAAAATAAATTATAATTCGGTACCAAAATCTCTCGACCAACTTGAAAAAATTACCGCCGATGTCCTCGATGCTCAAAAATTTCCATTAATTTTAGGTGGTGAGCATTCAATAACGGCTGGGTCAATTCGCCCTTTCGTAAAAAAATACCAAGATTTAGCGATTTTACATTTCGATGCTCATGCCGATTTGCGCGATGGCTATGACGGCGAGCATTATTCTCATGCTTCGGCGTTGCGTCGGGTTATGGATCATCCGATTTCAACTTTAATTTCTTGCGGAATTCGCAATATTTCGGCTTCGGAAATTCCTTATTTAGAAAGTAATTCGCATCGCATAAAAATGCATTTTGCCAAAGATAAACATTCTTGGGATTATAAAAAAATGGTTGAGCCTTTGAAGGGTCGCAATGTGTTTTTAACATTTGATATTGATGGCTTCGATTCAGGAATCATGCAGGCTACAGGCACACCAGAACCGGGAGGTTTATTGTGGTACGATGCCATAAATATTATCAAAGAAGCTTCAAAAATTTGTAATTTTGTGGGCGCCGATGTGGTTGAGCTTGCGCCGGTTAAAACTTTGCATTCTTGCGATTTTTTAACCGCCAAATTATGTTATAAAATTTTATCATTTGCTTTAGCAAAACCAAAAAAATGAACATAGAAAATTGTAAAATAAAAATAATTAACGATGTTAAAATTGAGCGAGGAAATAGATATCGCATCAATATTGACATGGGTAGAATGCATGATTTTACCGATTTAAAAATGCCGATTGAAGTTGTGAGTGGCGTTAAAGAAGGTCCGACACTTTTTGTATGTTCAACAATTCACGGCGACGAAATTAATGGCATCGAAATTGTGCGTCGGTTGCTTGATTATGTTGAGGTCGACAAAATATGCGGAACGCTTATTGCCATTCCGATTGTCAATATTTTTGGCTTCAATGATCACTCGCGATATTTGCCGGACCGACGCGATTTAAACCGTTGCTTTCCCGGAATTAAAAATGGCTCTTTGGCGTCGCAACTCGCTTACAAATTCATGCAAGAAATTGTCTTAAAATCTGATTACGGAATTGATATTCATAGCGGTTCTTTTCATCGCTCAAATTATCCGCAAGTTCGAACCAATATTGATGATGAAAAAAATTTTGAATTGGCAAAAGTTTTTAACGCACCCGCCATTATTAATTCAAATTTACGCGACGGATCGCTTAGAAGCGCAGGCACCCAAGCCAATATTCCAATAATTTTATATGAAGCCGGCGAGATTTTGCGCTTTGATGAAAATGCTATTGAAACCGGTCTAAATGGCACTCTAAATGTCATGGAAAAAATTGGCATGATTGATAAAGCCCCAAAAAATGATGCTCAAAAAATATTCGTAGCGCTATCAAGCTCTTGGCTTCGCGCTTCACAAAGTGGAGTTTTTACTTCTTATATAAAACTTGGTGAAATGGTCCAGAAAGGGCAAATTATTGGATCGATTTCTAATCCGTTTGGCGATAATAAAATTGAAATTCGCGCCAATGAAGATGGTATGGTGATTGGTTTAACGATGATGCCTCTAGTCAACAAAGGAGATGCTTTGCTCCATATTGCTTCGCAAAAAAACCAAACCTCAAATGAAGGATTTTTGGTCAATGACAATATTAATTTAACCTTGGATTAATATATTATTTCCAAATTTTAAATGATGAAAATGAAATTTATTATCTGGTCGTTCTTGGGCAAGTTAATAGCTCACTAAATATTTATAAGTTTTAAAATTAGGTTTAGATAAAATAAAGCGAGTTATCTTACCTACTTTTAAAATAGATAAGTTTG
>CAIOKL010000290.1 GCA_903858915.1 uncultured Alphaproteobacteria bacterium
AAAATTTTCTGTAAGAAAATTTTGGGAGGGGGTAAGAAGCAAAATCAAGAAATTGTCTTGTTGGAATTTTTTTTGTTTTAACTTTTCTCGCAACATCAAAGCCTTTAGCGCTCTAAGTTTTTAACCCCTCACGGCTCCCGATTTGCAACTACCGTTGCAATCGTTCGCCCGCTCTCCCTCAAGGGGAGAGCTGAATACCGTAAGCTCGACGAGTATTTCCATAAAATGTAGGTTTGCAAGCCCTCAAGGGGAGAGCTGAATACCGTAAGCTCGACGAGTATTTCCATAAAATGTAGGTTTGTAAGCCCTCAAGGGGTGAGTTATTAACCCGTAAGCGTTGCGAATATTTTTGTAAAGTGTGGTTTAATTCCGTAAAGCAGAGCAATAATTTTAAAGATGTAAAAATAATACTCAAAAACTCCTAAAAAATTACGAATCTGACTTCAACAAAACAACAAAATTAATTGGAAAAAAATAATCGATTTTGGCAAAATTGTATTATTATTAAAAAATTTTTAAAATATTTGAAACTCTTGTTAAAAAATAGTTTATTTATTTTTTTTATTTATTAAAATATTCAATATAACGATATCGAAAAACAAAAAATCGTGATAAACACCAATTAAATTCATTATAAAATTATGACAAAAAAAATTATGCCACTTAATAATTTGAAAAAATTTTTAACGCTTTTGCCTGTGATTATTTTTTTAAATTCTTGTCAAAATAATTCTGGTTCGAAAAGTGCAAGAAATATTGATAATAAAGGCTTAAGCGACCAATCAAAAACCATAATTGCAACTTATAAAAGCGGGCAGGTTACCCTTAAAGATTTTAATCTTGAGCTTGAAAAAATCATCGAAAAAGATGAAAAACTTAAAGGCGTTACTTTTGAAAAACTCAATGCCGAGCAGAAGGAACTCATTGTCAAAGAATTTGTTGTGAAGGAAATTGCATCCAAAGAAGCGAAAAAAAGAAAGCTTCACAAAGATGAAGATTATCAAGAGGCTTTAAAAAATTTTGAGTCAGAATTGCTAAAACAAAAACTGGTTTATGCCTTGATAAAAGATGCTTCCGACGAAAAAAATGTTAAGAAAAATTACGATGAAATTGTCGCTAAATTAACTGGTAAAAAAGATATTAGAATCAGTTATATTGCCGTAAAAAATTCGCAAGAAGCCGAAATAATTTATAAAAATTTAACAAAATCTCCCAATAATTTTGCCTCGGAAGCGAAAAAGAAATCCATCGATAAAGAAGTCGCCAAAAATGGCGGTGATCTTGGCTTCGTGGTTGAAGATGCTTTGCCGAATGAAGTGCTAAATCAAATAAAAACATTGCAAAAAAATCAAATTTCTAAACCATTTTTTGCGAATAATAAATGGTTGATTATTAAACTTGGCGATTCAAGACCTGCCGAAATTTTGCCTTACGAAAAAGCGAAAATTGCTTTGGCGCAAAATCTTGCTAAAAAAGCCGTGGATGACTTTATTTCCAAAAGTCTCGAGAAGGCTAAAATTAGTATATTGATAAATTAAATTTGCTAACGCAA